>JBDSVQ010000109.1:0-5543 GCA_039927135.1 Fimbriimonadales bacterium
TGCGAACAAGTTCGAAATGAAATAAGGGAGATGTCGGTTGAGACGCTTTATACGGCAGCAGCCGACGGGCACCTCGCGAATTGCGCGTCCTGCCGCAGCTACCTACAGCAAATGCGGCATTTATCAACGGGCCTTAGCTGCCTCACGATCCCGCGCCCCGTAACGATGCAGCCACCGGTTGCAACGCGCGGTCCTCGCCGCGTCCGGGTCATGACGCTGATGGCTGCTACCTTGGCAATGCTCCTTGTCGGAGCGTTAGCCGCTTTTGTGTACAAAACTTACTTCATCGCCGAGGACAGCGGCGGCCCCGGCACGCGCGAGGCATTGTTCTACACCTTCGGCAAAGATGGCACTAAAAAGGTAAAGAGCCCACAGACCGGGCAATTAGAGCCATTGCAATCGAAACCATCGCCATCAAACCCGTCCCGCAACTAAAACCAGCGAGCAAAACCGGGGCGTAGGCTGTCCAAGTCTCCGCCCCGTATTTTTTTGCGAAGTATCTGCGCCCCGCCCATGCCCCCAGCAGCTGCGGGATTGTGTTCGCCGGCCACAATCCTATGCCTCCCGCGAAGCCATAAAACGTTAGTAGCGGCAGCTTAAGGGCTGCAAAAATGCCGTATATGCTCAACCCCGCCACGGCACCCGTGGTGATCAATTCTGGCTTGAGCGCGTTGAAAGCCTCGCCCGTGCCCGGCAAGTTTATCTGCTTCCAAACAGCTTCGGTCTGGGCGTGGAACGGCCAAAATTGCTGCGCGTATGGATAGGTGTTGCCATCGAAAGCGGGGCCTTTCCAGAAGAATGACCAGAACACCAGGCTAGCGATGATAATGATCGGAAACATGACGATCTCTGCCTTCAATATGCTAGTTAGTTTTGTGCCGGTCAACTCGACTTCACGAAATCTTTGTGCTGCCCACCCGTGGTCGTTGAGTGGGATCGGCGCATACCAAACATCGACTTTTGTATATCCTGCCGAGACGGTAATTGCTTCCTTCAGATACGGAAACGATACGCCTCTGCCCGTTAGCCCGATCATTCTCGCGGAAATGTAGGAATTGATTGGGCTCCATACCAAGCCAAACAAAACCAATATCCAGATTGGAAATTCCGGCATCAGCCAATTGCAAAGGATCATCAGCGTGATCGTCGCGATCGCCCATACAACAATGCCTCGCCAGATCGGGAAATCACCCCTGCCTGGTGGGGGAGCAAGAGTAAAGTTTGCCTCGTTGCGCTTTTGTCGGGCATCAGCAAACGCTTTCCAGAGCAACGCGATTCCGAGTATGGCAATGGACACATTGATTCCAATGCCTATGCTCAACCAAAAGTCCATGTCCACGGCAAGCTTCGTAGCAAAGGCGTTTCCGCCGCGGTAGTGCGGCAGCATCCCGGTATGAAAAAGCACAGGATTGATAAAAATTTGGCATAGTACGGACCCGATTGCAGAGCCCAACACGATGTGCCATGGCAGCACAAAGCCGGTGAGAACGTTAGCGAGATTGAAACTTAGACCCACAAGAGCAGCGGGCAGAATGTTACGCACGCTCTCGGAATAATCGGAAAACGGAATCGGAAATATCTCGACACTCGACCCGAATGCGGTACCAGTAATAATTGGAACCGCCAAGTAGAGAAAGCCGAAAATAAGGCCCACAACAGCGCCTGTACTGAAGACATTCCAGCGCCAACTCTCGTCTTTTCTGCCCGCCTCCGCCAACGCCGTTGCGCCACTCGCTGCCACCGGAGCGAGAGGGAAAGGCAACTTCTCTACGTCGCTGGTAACGCGAAAAAGCGCATAGCCCATGCCCATCCAGCTTGCTCGTACGCAAAGTTCCACAAGAACCATGAGCAGAATTGGGATTGCCCACTCCATATGGAAAAAGCTGCGATCGGCTAGCGCGATCGAGCCTGCATCGGGAACAGCCCAGGTGGGAATCTGCTCCGCAAATGGGGCGAACGGAGGCGATTGCGCGGTGTAGCTACGCCAGATTAGCTCGCCGAACGGACCACCGGAAAGCCCGCGCTCGGCCGCCATCACCGAAGTGAGCGCGGCAGCAATGTAGAAGAGAACGTAAATCTCTTGCTTCCGTAGAGGTTGGAAGCTTCTCCTAGCCACCTCCGCGAAGAGAACGATCGTCACCCATTCGGCAGCTTCGCCGATGCCCTGGCCCGCAACCAATCCAAGAAAGAGCCCGCCTGGGAGCATAACGAACGCAACGAACAGCGCGCCTAGGAAGGCGCGGAACGTAAACCCTTCTTCGAACTGGATGACCCCGTCGCGCCCCTGGCTCTCGGCTCGTTCTCTCGCGCGCTCGAGTTCATTGAGGGCCATCTGCTTTAGATTCGCCGATCTATACGCTCATTCCTGCTAGCGGAAGCCATCGGCAATCGCCCACCCCGCCAAAGCCCCGGCCCAAACGATGTTCCCGCCCCATAGCACGGCCTGCAACGGAGAAAGCGAGGACATCGAAGCGCACAAGGCAAACAGGATGGTGATCGCTGCAACAATCGCTATCACCCTGCTGGCGCTGTAGGTGAAGGCGTCCCGAGCAAGGCCCGTCGCAAAGTAGGATAGCGCAGCAACCCAAAAATTGATAGCGCCGACAACGAAAACCACCGCAAGTGGTGAAGCGCGCCCCGACGCGCTCATCGAAACACCTCGAAGGCTGTCGACGTACTTGCCAATGGACACAGCTACCCCTACCGTGATCCCTGCCAAAAAGGCTAGCAGCACAAAAGTAAATGAAAGCGTATCTACGATCTCCCAACCCGGGAAAATCGGCTTATCCCGAGAAACCGAAATCACAACGGCCATCAGTGAGACTAATAGCGTTGCCACAATGATCGGCCCAGCTTTCGCATCTTTGGCTTCGACATACGCGTTGCGCGTGACCTTTGTGGACTGCGCAAAGAGCTCCTCATATCTCCGCTGATAGGCCGCATTATTGGGAGCGAATTGTACAGCATATGAATAGCGTGTGATAGCTTGCCGCAAATCTCCTCGTTGTGCAGCGATATCACCCAGCATCGCGTGCGCAAGGGCGTTACCGGGAGTCGTTTTCAACACCATGTTTAATATTGATTCCGCGTGATCGTATTTTCCTGCGGAGAACATCGCCGCGGCTTGCTGGACGCGTGCGATTTCGTCGCCAACCGTTCGAGGTCCCGACTTCGGCGTGGTGGGCTCGGCTCGAGTTGGCTGCGGCTTTGGTGGTGCAGTGCGCTCTTTCTCCCGGTCGCGGCGATACTTTAGGCCCGCGTCGTATTCACCACGTGCCTTGTCGTCGGCGAGCGCCCGATAAGCTTCGGAAATACGCACAAACCGCTCGGTTGTGGCTTTGTCGCCGCTCCTATCAGGGTGATACAGCAGAACTAGACGTCGATAAGCGGTGCGAATTTCTCCTGCAGTCGCCGTCTCGGAGACGCCTAACTCAACATAGTGTGTTCGCTCGCTCATTCGAGGAACGACGAGAATTGACCGAAGTAATTCGACCAGAAGCCGAAAATCGTTGATGCAACGACGATCAATACCGCAATTAAAATGCCAACCGTAAGCACCGTCGTAAATTTTTCCATGCGCACGTTGCCCTCTTCCTCATAGTGCGTGGCAATGTGCTCCAATAGTGTTTGGAGCGACCCGGTTGTCTCACCCGCCCTGATCATATCGAGAGTCTCGGCCGTAAACATGTCCGACTGCCGCAACGCGTCCCAAATCGAAGTTCCGTCGCCAAGCTTATTCGCCAATGGACGAACGCTTTCGGATATCAATAGGTTGCCGGCTGACTCCCCTGCTAGTAACACTGCCTCGCGAATAGGAACGCCCGCGCCGTATAGCATGGCTAGCGCACGGCTGAACTTGGCCATAGATTGCATTTGAGCGGTAGACGCGTAGTGCGGTATCCAAAAAGCGATCGCATCACGCATCCTTGCCGCCTTGTACGATCCACGCGCTGCCTTCAAAAACATAACAACCAAGAAAATCGCGATGAGCAACGGAACATACACGACGGGATTTAACAAGAAGCTATCAAGCAGCATCGCCGGGCCGCCCGTCTTTGCGGCCACCGATGCGATAACCAAGTTCGCAATGATAATGATCGACAGCGAAATGACCAGCAAAACCTTCGGATAAAACGTTCTACGCTTCCAACTGTTTCTGACGCGAATTTCTTGCGCGAGATATTCCGATAACTGCGCGAACGCGGTATCCACAAATCCGCCGCGTTCCGCCGCCTTCAAAACGGAAACGTGCAGAGACGGAAACACATCTTTTCTTCGCTCCAGCACGGTTGACATTGGATCGCCCCGGTGAACCGCTTCCCTAATCTCCTCCAACGCAGACCGAATTCGGGGCGAATACGCTCCCGAGGAAATCGTAGTGATCGCGGAGACGAGGGGCACACCCGCCTTTACCATGGATCCAATCTGTCGGTAGAGGTTGTTCAGCGCCTCAGGCTCGTACTTGCCAGCGATTACTTGCGCCCACGTCACGTCATTCGGTGCACTTGTGGGCTGAGCAGCCTTCGGTGAAGCTACGGCCGCAGTAGCCGCCTCACTCACAAACTCGACAAACAGGCCCTTTCCCTCAAGCGCATGTCGTGCTTCGGGCTCAGACCCGGCTGCCAGCGTGCCCTGCGTCCGCAGGCCCGCTCTATCAAGTGCAACGTAGCTAAAACTCTTCACTTGCCTTTCTGATAAGACGGTGTTTCGCGCCCTACTCGTTCCTAATCTCTGTGTACGGAAAGTTTCGCGCCTTCTACTTTCTGCGCGTTCTGCCGCACGAGAAGCTGTTTGTCCAATGCTCGCGGTATCAGCAGCGGGTCGACCTCGCGCAACGGCTCGATCACAAACCGCCTCTCGCCCATACGCGGGTGCGGCACTTGGAGCGTCGACGAGTTAACCCGAACGGATGCTCCGTCCGGGTCCAGCAGGTACAGCAGGTCGATGTCGATCTCTCGCGGCCCCCACTTGCTACGAGGGATTCTGCCAACTTCTCCCTCAACAGACTTGCACACATCGAGCAACTGTTCGGGTTCGAGTGCGGTGTCAATCTCAATCACGGCATTGTAGAAGGCATCCTGATCGATCACATAGACCGGAGAGGTTTCCCATACGCCGGAGATCCGAAGAACCTTGCCCGCGCGCAGGTCCAGAAAATTGACGGCTGCCTGGAGGTTAGCCAAGCGGTCGCCTACATTGCTGCCAAGTCCGAGTACCGCTCGCATCGCAGCTAATCTACCCACAGAAGAGGCTCGTCTACATCATCCTCAGCAGGTGGCACGTAGCCATCAGGCGTAACCGGCCCGAAGATCGCGTGCGGGTGCCCTCCCCGATACGCCCACCCCTGGTCGCCATACGACCAATGCCAGTACTCGCTCGGATAATTGGTAATACCGGTTGGAAGGAGCGCTTCTGATAAGAGGTGCCGGTGCCGCGTAGCTGCCTCGCCGAGCTTTTTCGCTGCCGTGGGGTAGGCACGCGAATCGCCGACTTCGTACGGCCGGAGATGATCCAAGATTACGCCTTGAGCATCGCCGAGCCAA
>JBDSVQ010000110.1:0-4389 GCA_039927135.1 Fimbriimonadales bacterium
GGGAATAAAAATGCGAAAGCGGTTAAGGTTTTTGAGCACGTGCCGGACCTTCATTCGGAATTGATGGAGGCGCTTAATTCGCCGAGTTTGTACGACGAGTTTTTGCGTCATATGGCTCGGCGCGGGATGGCGGTTCCGGAATCTGCGACGTTGCGAGATTGGTCTGAGCCTTATGTAGAAAAGGATGAATTGATTCCGATTTTCAAGATGGTTTACGAAGACCCACACGAGTATTGGGACATTTATGAGATGTGCGAAAAGCTTGTAGATGTGGAGGAGAGCTTTGTTTTATGGCGTTTTAGGCACGTGAAAACGGTGGAGAGGATTATCGGGTTCAAGCCCGGCACCGGTGGAAGCGCGGGCGTTTCCTTTTTGCGAAAGGCGCTTGAAGTGCGGTTGTTTCCCGAGCTTTGGGATGTTCGTACTGTTATCGGTACCTAGGCGAGGCTGGTGTAGACGTCTCGAAATTGGCTCGCGAGGCGTTCGACATTGTAATGGTCGCGGATGCGTACGATTCCGTTTTGCGCCATTTTTAGCAGTAGGTTTCTGTCGTCATCTAACTTGATTACGGCATCTGCCAAAGCACGTGGGTCTTTGGACGGGATGAAAAGTCCGTGCACGCCATCTTGCATTACGTCGGGCTGGCCGCCGACGCGTGTCGTGATCGGAACACATCCCGCGGCCATGCTTTCGAGGAGTGCGTAGGGGAGGCCTTCGTGGTGGTAAGTTGGGAAAACGAAGACGTCGCTTTCTCGCCAAAGTCTATTTTTCTCTTCGTCGAAGATTGGGCCGACAAAGTTAATATTCTCGTTCTGTGCGAGTTGCTTTAGTTCGGCTTCTTGGGGGCCTGAACCGGCGATGGTGAGGCGCATCGGCCTTCCGGCTTCTTGGAGCAGTTTGAGTGCTTTTATGCACTCTGCTACGCCTTTGCTCGGAGCGAGGCGGCCGACGAAAACTAGTTCCAGTGGGCGAGTTTTTGGTGTCGTTGGGGTTTCTACTTTGGGGTCGAGATGTATGGCGTTTGGAATCAGTTCGCAGCGGACGTCTGGAACAAACTCTGCATAGGCTTGCATTTCCTCGGTGCTGAGGAGTGAGACCATGTCGGTTTTTCGCAGGGCGCGTTCGACCCATTTGGTCTTCCCTTTTTCGTTATCGAAAAGTACGCGCGGGAGGTCGCCGCCGTGTACCTGATAAACGATTTTCTTGCCAAGAACCCGCGCGACGTAGAGATAAACGAGATCGCGCCAAAAGGCCTTTCTATCAAGCGACGTGTTTAGGTGGACAATTGCAGGGCGTTTGGTGATAATCGCCCAACCCAGGGAAAACGGGCTAGCCGCGAGACGCGAGAGCGAGGCTAGCTTGCTTTCGCCTTTGCCTTCGCTTCCGATTTTAAAGTGCACTAGGTCGAAATCTTTTGCGAGGGAAGAGCCGAAGAGCTGATTAAGGTGCGTAGAAACGCCGCTGACCGCGTTGAGATTCGGGCCAAGAAGGAGGATGCGCTTTTTGCTCATTTACGAGCCTTTGCGATTCGGTGCCAGCCCCATTTATTGCCGAGGGCGCGGCGCATACCTTGAGGCGTTAGCTTTCCGATGGGTCCCCAGTGGCGGTAGTCAAAAAAATTCACGTCCTGCCGGATGTCTTTGAAATCCTTGAGTAAATCGATGGTTTCCTTCTCGTTGTAAACGCGCGAGAAGGGGTTGTCCGGCCCGTCGGTATTGCGCGAGAGCCATTCTTCATCGCTCATTTTGCCGCTGGCTTTATGTAACTCCAAATGTCGCTGGAGTTTTGCCTTGGGCAATCCGAGCTTTGATAAAACTGAGACCATGCCGGGCAGGGCGATAACACCTAATCCCCACTTGCGCATCCGCCGAATTTCAATTTGATAATTGATCGACGGCTTGTTATAAAGCATGACTACCAATTCGCCGCCGGGCTTCAGCACGCGATGGATTTCGTTGATCGCTTTATCGACTTCTGGGATGTGGTGCAAAACGCCGAAAGAGTAAACGACATCGAAATGGTCGCTGGGATATGGGATGTTTAGCGCGCTTGCTTGCTTGACTTCGCCGGGCAATTCATATACTTGCAGCGCGGTTCTCGTCGTATCGGCCGACCCCGCGTCGACGTTTATCCCGTGATAATGCCCACCAAGGCCGATGATCGTGCGGGCGTCGGTGCCGACACCCGTGCCGATTTCGAGAACCTGCTTGCCCTTGAAATCCACGGATTTGAGCAAATCGAGGATATGCGATTGCAGTCGGTATCGCTCTTTTTCGATGTCCTCGAAAAACTCGCGCGAATGCATCTGCTCTTCGCTGGTATCCGAATCGCAGGGCTTCGCATCCCAGAACTGCTCGACTTCTCGCTGCTTTTCTTGCTCGCTGGCGGGTTCGCTCATATTGCGGAATCGGCAGGATGCCGAAATTACGAGTGAAATGATACCTACGGCTCGGGATCGTAGGGCGTGAGGCGAGGCACCCAACACCGCACGGCCGCCTTGTATCGCGAGAATGCGTCGCCGCGCCTAGCCGACAAGTCCCGCTCCTCGGCGGGCCGCGCGAGGCAATGCCAACCGATGCCGCCGATCACCGAAGACACAATCGTGATCCACGATCCGAGGCCGATGCCGACGATGACGCCCTGCGTGATTCCGAGAGTTGCCATCGGATTTCGAATGTATCGGTACGGGCCAGCAATGACGAGTCCTTGCGGTGAAGCAAACGGAATCGGCGTGCCCTTGCCGATTTTTGCGAAAAGCCAAGCGCAGTAGATACCGACGCTGCCACAGAGGGAGAACGCGGCCGCCGTGACGGGTTTCCACGCTCCGATATCAAACCTGTGAATGCCGACGAGGTTTTCGAACCAAACGATGCCTGCCGGGACGACGACCAGGAAGAACACCCAAAAGCATGCCGTCTGCAGCATCGCCTTAGCGAAAAGCTTTTGGTGCGGCTGGTCCCCTGCTCGCTAGAGTTGCAACCACTAGGACGTCGGCAAGCGGCACGCTGAAAATCGGCCAGTTGACGGCTATTGCTCCGATGCTCGCATAAGCTGCGGCCCCGACGACGAACCATGATGCCGGCCCGGCGGCCTTAGATCCACTCAGCACGAGAGCTGCGGCAGTTAGCGAGCCACCGCCGAACGCGATGAGGTCTGGAGCCGCGAATTTGCTGAGAACCAAACCGGCGGTGTCTGGAGCAAAGAAGAGCCGCTGACATTGGTCAGAAGCGCTAATCCACGGCCACCAGAGGATTGTGAGCACGCCTTGCGCGAAAAGAACTGCCGCGGTCAAAAGGTCTTTATTCGCGGTAAGCGGCCCACTTTGGACGTCTTTCTCGATACACTATTGTGTCCGCTAGCCTCTGGTAAAATCCAATTTCAAGCAGGGGCTTTATGGACCAGAAAAACGAGGGAGGAAACCATGGACGGTAGTTCCCAGAAAAGTGTGTTATTGATCGAGGGTGGACACCGCCTTACGGGCCGTGTTCCGGTTAAGGGCAGCAAAAACGCATCGCTTGCAGTGCTCTCTGCGGTTTTGGCATGTAGCGGCAAGGTTTTCTTGCGCGGCTTGCCCAACGTTTCGGATATTCGAATCAAGCTATCCCTGATGGAGGCTTTCGGCGCGAAGGTCGAGCACTTCGACGATGGCGTGTCGATCGACTGCTCCGAGATTCACTCCGCAGATATCGACCCTGAGATCGCCCGCAAGATCAGGACGTCGTTCAACATGCTAGGCCCGCTGATGGCGCGGCTTGGCGCGGTCAAGTTGCCTCAACCGGGTGGATGCCCTATCGGCACACGGCCAGTGGATTTCCACATTAAGGGGCTCACCGCTCTGGGCGGCAAGATCGATTTGCGCCACGGCATCTACCATGCCAAGGGGCCAAAACTACAAGGTTGCGAGATTTACCTAGACTTTCCAAGCGCCGGTGCAACCCAGCACATCATGGCGACGGCCGTTCTCGTGCCGGGATCGACGGTTATCCAGAACGCAGCCATCGAGCCGGAGGTCATACAGCTAGCGAGCTTCCTCAACCGCATGGGAGCCCAGGTGGAAGGTGCCGGCACCAGCACGATTACCATCAGAGGGGTCGAAGAGCTTAAGGGCGGCGAATTCAATGTGCCAGCGGACAGGCTTCAGGCAGGCACCTATTTGATCGCCGCGGCGGCAACGGGCGGGGATGTAACAGTAGAGGGCGTACTGCCCGAATATCAATCTCCGGTCACAAGCAAGCTTAAGGAGATGGGCGCCGACGTGGAGCAAGGGCCGGATTGGATTTGCGCCAAGGCCGGCGAGTTCTTAGCAGCTACGACCGTTAAAACCATGCCATATCCGGGGTTTCCGACCGACATGCAGCAGCCTATGGCGGCGCTGCTGACGATGGCGAA
>JBDSVQ010000111.1:0-5086 GCA_039927135.1 Fimbriimonadales bacterium
CGCCAACCGCCGAGGTTGTCACGCGCGAAATCAAGATGCAAAAGTACGATACTAAGGGCGTGCTTGTTTGGGAAGTCGGCGCGGATCGCGCCGAGGGCGAACTTAGTCCCGACGGCGACTATACGAAAGTAGAAGGCGTGACAGTAATCGTCCACGATGATGGCAAGCCGGCGTTTATCATCGATGCCGATCGCGGTGAGGTCAGCAAGTCAACAGGCAAGCTCGACCTGCGCGGAAATGTAACCGCAAAGTCCGCCGATGACAGTACGTCCTTATCGTGTGACAGAATCACATACAGCGTCGGAGACGAAACACTGCGCGCCACAGGCAACGTCACAGGCGAGTCTAACGGAATGTCCATCGGCCCCGCCAAACAGATTGACGCAAAGTTTAGGAATGTTACTAAAAACATGAACGCATCAGCAGCCACCGCACTTGTCCTTACCAGCCTCATCGCGCAGGGACCTGGGATTACGTACAAGGACAACGCGGGCAATATGTCGATCTCAGGCGTTGACAAGTTTTCGATGAAGCCCGACGCAAGTGGCACGATCTACTCGTTTAGCGGGTCCGGCTCACCGTTTATCGCGAAGTGGCACAAACAGGGCATCGAAGTTACCGCACGCACGGTCGCGGGCTCGTTTGCCGTGGTACAGCGCGGAACCTCCAAGAGTTGGGAATTGCGATCCGGCAAGTTCACCGGCAACATCACCGCTACGATGGACGGCGAACGCGGCAACATGAAGATGAGCGGCCTATCCGTCTTCAACATGGAATTGACCGAGGCAAAGCGATGGAAATTCACCGGCACGGGCTCACCGATCACCGTCAATCTCCCCGATAGCGGTGTGGTCATCAACGGCAACACGTTCGAAGGATACGCCTCCGGAGCCACCGCCAAGCCCGAATGGGAAACTGCGATTCTTACCGGCGGGGTCAAAGCCGTTATCACACAAAAAGATAGCGATTCTGGCGAAACCTATACAGTTACCGCCACCTGCCCGCGCGTCGAGATAAACCGGGCCAACCACTTTGTGCGGCTCTCCGGCGGGGCGCGCGCCGAAGGAAACCACCCTGCTATGGGGCCGGGTGGCGCCACCATCACCTCGCCGGTCGTTATCCTGAAGTTCGACGAACTGATGAAGAAAGTGGTAGAGGTCGAGCTCGAAAGGTGAGAATCTCGGCCGACGGGCTATCCAAAAGATATCGCGGCCGTAAAGTCGTTGACGGAGTTTCCGTTGCCATCGAAACCGGCAGGGTAGTCGGCCTTCTCGGCCCAAACGGCGCCGGCAAAACGACAACCTTCTACATGATCACCGGCCTCGTAAAACCACAAACCGGACGAGTCCTACTTGACGATACCGACGTAACGGGTTGGCCAATGTATCAACGCGCCAGAGCCGGCATCGGATACCTACCGCAAGAAGCCTCCGTTTTTCGACGCCTTACGGTAGAAGACAACCTGAGATTAGTGCTGGAGTTACACGGTGTGCGCGGCAAACAGCAAAAGGAACAGATCGAACAATTGCTAGGCGAATTGCACATGCTTGATCGCCGAAAGAGCATAGGTGCAACGCTCTCAGGTGGAGAGCGGCGGCGCGTTGAGATTGCGCGAGCGCTTGCAACACACCCAAAGTTCATCCTTCTCGATGAGCCTTTTACCGGCATCGATCCGCGCACGATTGAAGAATTGCAGGAAATCATTAAGGCGCTAACGAAACGCGGTATTGGCATTCTGATCACCGACCATAATGTTGGAGCGACGCTAAACATCACCGATTGGAATTACATTCTCGTCGCCGGGAAAATCGTTAAAGAAGGCAACCGAGGAGATATAGTGACCGATCCCGAAGTGCGCAAGTTCTACCTCGGAGAACGCTTCGACGACTGATGTTCAAACTGATCGACCGCCTTGTCTGGAAGGAAATGATCGGGCCGTGGCTCTTTGGGGTTGCGCTGTTTACCGTCGTTCTCATGGCGGGCACCTATTTGTTCCGACTGACCGATTACTTGGTGAAGGGAGTCGATGCGATGCTGCTTGCAAAGCTAAGCCTGCTTTTCCTGCCGGGATTGGTGGCAAAGACTTTTCCGATGGCGGTTTTGCTGTCGTCATTGCTTGCCTTTGCGCGTCTTTCGAACGACTCCGAAATTATTGCTGCCCAAACCGGCGGCGCTAGCCTTTATCGAATCATTCGCCCAGTCGCGGTTTTCGGCCTCGGTGTCGCACTGCTGGCATTTGTTTTTGGTGAAGTTGTCGTGCCGCGGGCAAGTTTTACGGCGCGTGCCATGACCGAAGAAATCGTACGATCCCTTCGAAAAAGTGCCCCGCAGCCATTTAGCCAAACATTGTATATAGACGGCAAGTTTGCCGGGCAGTTAATGGCGAAGGATATTAATCTGTCCACCGGCGTGATGAGCGACGCAGTCATAGTTTGGTGGGGCAATTCGGAAAAGCCAGAGACCTGGTTCTATATCGAAAAGCTCGAGTACACCCCGGGTGGCACTTGGGAAGCCACAAACGCATTTGCTATCGCAGAAGATACCAAGGAAGGGGGCTTGTTCAAGACGGAAGTTGGGTCAGCGCAACCTCCTTTCGGAAAGTCTCTGGACTTGTCTCCCGCAGCGATCTTGGCTTCCTCGATTTCCGATAACGACGCCTTCTCAATGTCCGATATCAAAGAGGAAATCGACAAGATGCGCGAAAAACCAATCAAAGAGGCCGAGGAAATACGTGAAATGCTCGACAAGGAAGTCGGCTACTGGACCAAGCTATCCCTACCCGCCAGCAGCATCGTTTTTGCTCTCGTCGGCGCACCCGTTAGCATAAGACGCGTGCGGCAAAGCGTCGGCATCGGCGTCGGAATTAGCATCGCCATCATTTTTGCGTACTACCTTTTGCATAACTATATGAGCGTGCTTGCCAAAGGCGGCGTCACGCATCCGGCATTTTCAGCATTCGTGCCGGTTGCAGTGGGCATCGCAGCAGCGCTCGTCCTTTTGATAAGGAAAAACCGGTGAAAAACAAATGACTTCGCCACAGATACTTTTGCTCTTCGTAATTATGGGTGGCCTCATCGCTTACTTAGGCGACTGGCTCGGCCGAAGAATGGGAAAGAAACGCCTTAGGATAGGCAAGCTGCGCCCAAGGCATACCGCTACGTTCTTCACCGTATTAATGGGAATGCTGATCCCTCTTGCCACCACGTACGGAATCGTAACGCAAAGCGCAGCCGTTAGGCAGTGGATTATGCAAGGCCCTGAATTGGTGCGCGAGAAGCAAGCGCTTGAAACAGAAATTGAAACGAACCAAGTGTCCCTGGCAAAACTTGAAAATCAGGCTGTAAAGAGGCAGGAGCAGCTCTCGGAGATCCAAACAATGCTGACTGGCGCGTCCGCTGCCAGAGATGAGGCGGTGAACGAACGAAACCAAGAGCGCACTCGATTAGAAAACGCGCGCAAGGAAATATCCGCAGCCGAAAGGCGCGAGTCTCAAATTGATAGGCGCGTTGCATCGCTGCGAGATAGCGAGAAAACGCTGCAAGCTAACGTCGGTAGTCTCAAAGAGGAGTTATCAGCGAGCCAGGAGAGCCTTGCAAATGCAAAGCAAGAGTCGCAAAGGCTATACGAGGAAACAGAAGGATTAAAGCAGAACTCCATAGACCTCACGCGACAAATAAGCGATCTCGAAGAGGAGCGCGACAGACAGTCGCAACGAGCCGAAGACGCGCGAAAAGACGCCAACGAATGGGAAACTCGAGCACAACAGAACTTCGATCGCATACTCGATCTTCGACGCACGATTTCCGACTTGGAAGGCACGCTCATTGGCGCGGCAGAGGGCATCGAAGCTGTGCGAACGAGCAGCGTAGTCTTCCGCAAAGATGAGGAGCTGGCCCGCCTTGCAATACCCGCAGGGGTGAGCGAATCACAAGCGCGAGAAAAGATTACCGAGATCATAAAAATGGCGGATGTTGTTGCCAAGGAGCGCGGGGTTAGACCCGATTCAATGGGACGCGCTGCAGCCCTAGATACGAGGATAAGGCGGCTGCCCGATGGAACTATTCTTGAAATAACTCCGGAGGATCAGATTCAGGCGTTCGTAAATGAGATGGTGCTGCAACGACAAGACTTGCTCTTAATGATCGGGTCTTTTTACAACTATTTCAGCAAGGATGACACGTTTGTGCCGCTAAACCTAAATATGTATCCGAATCGCACCGTTTTCAGTAACGGTGAGACCGTCGCGGAAACAGTTATCAATGGTAGCAATTCTGAAGAGGAAATTCTGGACGCAATTATTTTATTCCTGCGCACCGATGTTCGGCTCGCCGCACAAGAGGCAGGAATGATTCCGGTACAAGGGCAAGATGTGTCGATCGGTGAAATTACGTATATGCAGATGACCGATCTCGTGCGGCGCATCCGCCAACGCGGTGGCCCCGCGAAAGTAGTTGCCGAAGCGGCTGGACCAACAAAATCGGCTGATTCTTTAACCCTGCGATTCCAGGTGCGCAACCCTTGAAGAAAGTGATGGGCGTAGACCCGGGCTCCTCCAAGTGCGGCATTGCCGTCGTGGAGGAACAACAAACCGGCCATACGCGCATCCTCTACCGCGGCGTAGTCCCGACGGAAGATATTGCTGAAAGCGTGCGTGCAGTCGACGAAGAATTCGCGCCCGAAATGATCGTCGTTGGCGATGGGACCCGTTCGAAACCCATCCAGAGCGCAATCCGCGATGCGCTACCAGGAAAGTCCCTGCTGATCGTCGACGAGCGCGACACCTCAATACGCGCCCGCGAGCGCTACTGGATCGAAAACAAGCGGCCCTGGTGGAAAATCGGACCAAGCACGCTTTACGTTCCGCGGGAGCCGGTGGACGATTACGTCGCCGTCATTCTCGCCGAGCGCGTCCTCAACACCGGCGACTAGCTTCGGCGATAAACGCAGCAAACAACGCTTTCGAAGCCGCCGATTCGGCAGTTCTCTCCGGATGCCATTGAACACCGAACGCCCAACGGGATGCGTGCTCGATGGCTTCAACGCAGCCGTCCTCAGACAGAGCGGAAATGCTCCACCCATCGCCAAC
>JBDSVQ010000112.1:0-5726 GCA_039927135.1 Fimbriimonadales bacterium
GGGTCAAAAGCCATTCCGAACGAATTGCGGATTCCGTATGCCCAATAGGTTCGAATTCTCTCCGAAGCGTGATTGATAAACGGATTGTCTATCGGAATCGACCCGTCCAAGTTCAGCCGATGAATACCGCCCACTCCCGCGACCGCAGTCGTGCTCGTGTTCTGCTCGATACGCGGGTTGGTAAACCTGCCTCGGTTGAGGTCGCCGGTGATGATGTAAAGTTTGTCGTCCGGCCCGATCATGATGATGCCGCCGTCATGGTTCGCTCCGTTCGACTGCCCAGAATCCTGGGCGAATGTGATGATCGAGCTATCGAAAGTCAACGTGCCCAGGCCATGATCGTAGACGAAGCGTTCTACGCGGTTTCCCGTCCAAGTCCCACCCTGAGTTGCTGCGTGCGAATAGTAGAGAAACACGAAATTGTCGTTGGCGAAATTGGGGCTGAGGCAAAGACCCAAACCACCGCGCTCGCTGCTGTCGTTAACCGGTAGGTCAATAGCAGGTGCAGCTTGGAGAACGCCGTTCTCGATCCGGCGAACTCTGCCGGTGCTCTTTTCGAAGACGAGCACCGTGTCGCTGTCTACGAATGCCATTGTCGTTGGCTGTGACATGCCAGAGGCAAACGTTTGAACGAAATAAGCGCCGGCTGGGCCGAAGGTTTGGCCGTTGGCGACGAGGGGAAACAGCGTCGTCAAGGCCGCTGCAGAAATAATGGGTAGGCGTTTCATCGTAATCTCCTTACTCCCGTTACACGGGTACTCGGACAATTCCGAGTGCGGCTTTTATTCTACATGACAAGCTAGACGAGGTTCCGTCTAAACCGCTTCGGTGGCGTTCCTAAGCGCAGAAGCCGTGTCTTCCGGGAGGGCGTCGACTATAAATACGCCGCAAACCGCCTCGCTGCCCGCCAAATACTTCAGTTTGTCGGCGGTTCTATGCGGCGGCGTGAACTGCGCCACAAACCTCGTAGCGGGGTCTGGGTGCTGATAGAAGCCCATGATGTATGGGAGCGAGATGCCGAACAGGCTGTCGTAAGTTCGCGTGAGGCGATCTAGACCTGTCGCGAGGCCTTCGAGGTCGCTCACGTCGAAGTCAGCAAGGCACGCGAGCCGCTTTTCCGGCAGCAGATGGACTTCATAGGGATACCGCGCGAAGTACGGCACGACCGCAACCCAGCCCTTCTCTCGAAACACGATCCGCCTACGGTCGGCTAGCTCCTCACGCAGCCAGGTTTCGCAAAGCTGCTCGTTCGTTTCGGCGTAGTGTTTTCGTTCATTCGCCATGCGGCGTTCGCATACTTCCGGTACGAAAGGGTAGCCGTAGATCTGGCCGTGGGGATGGGTCAAGGTGACGCCCATCTCGGAACCTTTGTTCTCGAAAATGAACACGTACTCGACATCTTCGCGGGCGATTAGTTCTGTGTAGCGCTCTTTCCAAACTTCGCAAACCTGCAGAATCCTCTTCTTGCCCAAACCGGCGAAAGTCAGTGTGTGGTCGGAAGAGTAGCAAATGACCTCGCAAACGCCGGTTGATGGTGCGCTTGAGAAGAAGTCGAATGCCTCGGGGTTGTGCTCGGGTGGCGGCGAGGCGAAGCTTGGGAACTTGTTCTCGAAGACCGCGATCTCGTAGTCGGGGAAAGGGATCTCGGTAGCGTGCCCGCCGGGCTTGGTTGGGCAGAGGGGGCAGTAATCGGGTGGCGGGAAAAAGGTTCGGTCTTGCCGATGCGTAGCCGTGACGACCCATTCACCGAGGAAAGGGTGCCTGCGAAGCTCACTCATGCCGGCGGAACGAAAGGACCGCGGTCGCGTTCGTAGTCTTCGATGGCATCTGCGCTCAGCAGGGTGTTTCCGATTAGGTCGAGGCCCTGCTCGATTGCTCGCTTGTTCGCCGGGGCGATATCGAACATAAATTGATTCTCCGCTTGAGTCACCGTTTGGCTGGAGAGGTCGATGGTTGCTTCCACGCCGCTGCCAGCGTCGACAAGCTCCTTCCAGTCCGCTTCGGGCAGCCCGATGAGGAGGAGGCCGCAATTCGAGGAGTTCTGGCGAAAGATATCGCTGAACGCGCCGTCTGTTTCTGTCTGCTTGGCGATAACGGCCGTGAAGCCAGCCTGCTGAATCGCCCAGACTGCGTGCTCGCGGCTGCTTCCGCTGCCGAAGTTGCTGCCGGTGACTAGAATCGAAGCGCCTTGCGCGGCGGGCTGATCGAGCGGAAACTCGTCACCGCGTACATCTGCAAACAACAATTCGCCGTATCCTGATCGCGATATTCGGCTCAAAAACCGTGCCGGGATAATCCGGTCGGTATCGATGTCATCCAGCGACAGCACCGCTATGTTGCCTGTGTGGGTCGAAAACGGCTCCATCGGCAGGGAGTATGGCACGAGGCTCGCAGGTACAATTTTGGCTCCCCATGCCCAAGCGGTTCTACATCACGACGCCCATCTACTACGTGAACAGCGTGCCCCATATAGGGACTGCGCTCACGACTGTGGCTGCGGACGTTACCGCGCGCTACCGAAGGTTGCGCGGAGACGACGTGATGCTCCTTACCGGAACCGACGAGAACGCTACCAAGGTTGCCGAGGCCGCTGAGAAAGCGGGGAAGTCGCCGAGAGACTTCGTTGATGCGATCGCCAGGGAATTCGAGAAGATTTGGAAAAGCCTTGGCGTGGTTTACGACGATTTTATTCGGACCACCGAGGATCGCCACGTTGTTGCGGTGCAAGAGGTTTTTACGCGTCTTTTGGATGCCGGGCATATTTATAAGGATAAATATGAAGGCTGGTACGACGTTGGCTCCGAGACGTTTTTCAAGGAAGCTGACCTGGTGGACGGGAAAAGCCCGGATGGAAACGAGGTTCGGTGGGTTTCTGAAGAGAATTATTTCTTTCGGCTGTCTGCGTTCTCGGATCGATTGCTAAAACATATCGAGGAGAACCCTTCGTTTATCCTTCCGGAAACTCGGAAGAACGAGGTTGTTTCGTTTATCAAGGGTGGCCTGCGCGATTCTGCGATTACTCGCGCGAATACCGGCTGGGGGATTCCTGTCCCTGGTGACGACTCGCAGGTTATTTACGTTTGGTTCGATGCGCTAATCAATTACATCTCCGCAATAGGTTGGCCAACGAATGCTCCGGATTGGCCCGCCGATGTGCAGTGGATGGGCAAGGATATTCTTGTGCGTTTTCATGCGACGCTTTGGCCCGCGATGCTGATGGGATTAGGATTGCCGCTTCCAAAAACGCTTCTCGGCCACGGTTGGATATTGTTTGGCGACGAGAAAATTAGCAAGTCGAAGGGCAATGTGGTCGCGCCGATGGAACTTGCTGAAGAGCTGTCGGTGCGCGCCCAGTGCTCTATCGAACTTGCAGTGGATGCGGTTCGCTACTATATGTGCCGAACGATGCCTTTCGAGAGCGATTATTCTTTCTCGGCCGAAGATTTCGATTTGAAGTTTAATACTGAACTCGTTAATGATTTGTCGAACGGGGTTCATCGCGTTATATCAATGTCGAATAATTTCCTCGGCGGAAAGATTGCAGGCGGGGACGTGGACGGTGAACTTGTGTCCGCCGTCGACAAGTCGAAATCGGCTTTTGCCGATTCGATGGATCGGTACCGCATCGACGAAGCTGTTTCCGCTATGCGGGAGTGCGTTTCAGCGCTGAACATGTATATCGATACCAAAAAGCCTTGGGAGCTGAATAAGCAGGGAAGAACGGATGAACTTGCGCTTACGATGCGTTCTTTGTGTTACTTGCTGCGTTCTGTCGCCGGACTGATTTCGCCGATTGCTCCGCATTTGGCGTCAAGCATTAATTCGCTGCTCGGCTTTCCTGATGTGCGCGCTTGGGACGCTATCGGCAACACCGCAGAATTCGAAAGCGACCTATCGCTTTCAGCCCCCCATCCGATTTATTCACGCTTGGAGAAGAAAATGGAAGAAGCACCTGTTGTACCAGACGATCAGATTACGATTGACGACTTTATGAAAGTCAAGTTGCGCGTCGCGCGCGTGCTGGACGCGGCGCCGGTGCCGGATAGCGACAAGTTGATGCGGCTCGACCTGGTTATTGGCGAGGAGAAACGACAAGTGCTGGCTGGTATTGCGCAGCAATATTCTGCCGAGGATTTAATAGGGCGTCAGGTCGTTTGCGTTGTTAACTTGAAGCCTCGGAAGATGCGCGGACTGGAAAGCCGGGGCATGGTTTTGGCTGCAGATGCCGAGGACGGCGGGGCGATTTTGTTGATGCCTGATAAGGAGGCGCCCGAGGGGACGAGCGTTCATTAGGCACTGTCTTATCTCTATATAGCGTCACTTTTTTCTAGATTCACCCTGAGGGGTTTTTCGATGAATCTGGCGCCCGTTTCTCCCTGAGATTCGGCATCGAATCGAGTGAGTCTGGGAGTGAATTGGTCCGTCTCGAGGGCTCCGGCGCGGGCCCTGAGATCGGAAACGGGGCTAGCTTCTGGTTGCAGGTGTACGGTCCGGTCTCAGGGGCACCCGTCTGCCTGACGTATTTTGTCTACACACCACTACGGCATTTGAGGGGGCAAAAGTCAAACAACTTTCTCTGATTTTCTTTTCTCGTTAGGTAGCCTCAGCCCTATGCACTTGCTCCTGGCGCTTGCCGCCTTGTCGATCATGCCGCAACGCGATACTTTGCTGATCGTTGATGGGTTGGTTTTGGATGGGTCGGGGAAGCCGGGGAGGGTTCAGGACGTACGAATCGAGGGGGACCGGATTGTTGAGATTGGGGAGTTGAAGCCCCGGGTTAACGAGAAGTGGATCGATGCGAAGGGGTTGGTTGCTGCTCCGGGGTTTATCGACGCACATAGCCATACCGACGGGCCGATGGACGCCGACCCGCTGCTGGAGAGCCAGGTTCGCCAGGGAATTACCACTGCGGTGGTTGGGCAGGACGGTTCTTCTGCTCTGCCTATAAGCGATTTTTTTGCACGAGTTGCCGCTGCGCGCCCCACCCTGAATTTTGCTACCTTTGCCGGCCACGGAACGATTAGGCGCAAGGTGATGGGCGAAGCGTTCAAACGCAACTCGACGGATGCTGAAGTCCAGAAGATGAAAGCGTTGCTGGAGGAGGCGATGAAGGAGGGTGCGCTTGGGCTTTCTACGGGATTGGAATACGAAGCCGGACTTCCCGCAACGCCATTCGAGGTTTTAGAGCTTGCGAAAGTTGCCGCGAGATACGGCGGCCTTTATGCCAGCCACACGAGGTCGGATGGTGGCGGATCTAATCTCCAATCGATGGAAGAGTTTCGGTTTATTGCGAAGGAAGCGAAAGTAACGGGCCTTTATAGCCATATTAAATTGGCAGTGCCTGAGGTTTGGGGTCAGGCGGGGGCGGTTAGAAAGTGGTTTGCCGACGCAAGACGGCAAGATGTCGATATCTCCGCGGATGTTTACCCCTATACTTATTGGAGCTCCACAATTACAGTGCTGCTCTCGGAGCGCAATTGGGAAAACGAAGATGCTTGGAATGCAACGTTCGAAGAGCTCGGCGGAGCGGATAAGGTAATCCTTGCAACTTATTCACCCAACCCTGCATGGGTCCGAAAAGATTTTTCGCAGCTTTCCAGAGAAACGGGTAGAACGCCCGGGAACATTGCGGTGGAAGTTGTTAGAAAAACGCATTTCGCGGGTTCTAAAGAAACGGAAGCGATCCTTTGTAAGGCGATGCAGGAAGCAGACCTTATCGAATTTCT
>JBDSVQ010000113.1:0-7100 GCA_039927135.1 Fimbriimonadales bacterium
ACGAATTCATGCGCGACGGAACGATGAAAGCCGCTACTGAAGGTACTGGAGAATGGTCCCTCGGCAGCATAAAAGACGACCTGCTGGCAGTAGCAAATATCACGCCGACAAACTTGCCGGAAATAGAGATAAGCAGAAGTGGAGAAGCAATTTATCGAAGCGAGCACAACAAGGAATTGCACGACGAAGTCGACTTCATCGCCGGCGAAGAGGCGTGGATCGAAGCTGAACCAGGCGTAAAAGTGCAGGCATGGCATCTAAAACCTGCGAACTTCAAGGAAGGCAAACAGTATCCAGCGGTTTTAGATGTTCATGGCGGCCCGCATGGCCTGTATTCTTGCTGTGTCTTATTGGAAATGCAATCGCTCGCAGCCGCTGGATACGTTGTTTGTTGGAGCAACCCGCGCGGAAGCACCGGCTACGGCGAAGATTTCGCGCGCTGCATCATGGGTGATTGGGGAAACAAGGATTGGAAAGATGTGCAGGCTGTCACTGAATACATGCAAAACCTGCCGTTCGTAGATCGTGAAAGAATCGCTATTATGGGCGGTAGTTACGGCGGATACATGGTGAACTGGGCGATTGGGCACAGCGACGCATACAAGTGTGCTATCACCGACCGATGCGTTGCAAATCTATTAAGCAAGAGCGGGAACAGTGACTACACTTTTGTTCCCGATGGCGTTTGGCCCGGCAGTGCGTTTCGCGGAGATTGGGAAATTCTTTGGGATCGCAGCCCCGTCAAACACTTTGCTAACGTGAGCACACCCACACTCGTGGTACACAGCGAAGGTGATTTGCGCTGCCACGTCGAGCAGGGAGAGCAGGTCTACACGTTTCTAAAAATGAAGGGCGTACCAACACGCCTCGTGCGTTACCCGGCGAACACGAGCCACGGAATGTCGCGCGGCGGTCCGCCTGATTTGCGGATTCATCGGTTGCGCGAGCAGCTCGGTTGGTTCGAAAAGTACCTATGACTTGAAGAGTGCGTCGTACGCTGCCAAAAGCTTCGGGGCTTCGTACTTCCACTCGAGTTCGTTAACGACTC
The DNA here is from genome assembly GCA_039927135.1 of Fimbriimonadales bacterium. Classification (GTDB taxonomy): domain Bacteria; phylum Armatimonadota; class Fimbriimonadia; order Fimbriimonadales; family ATM1; genus JACDEQ01. The sequence continues at coordinate 1,049 of JBDSVQ010000113.1, forward strand.
GATTGCGTCCAAACTCGCCCATCTCGCGGCGCTTCTCAGGGTCATCGATCAATTCGACAATCTTCTTCGCCATATCGACTGAGTCATTTCTTTCGGCGTAAACCGACGCTTCTTGCGCGCTAAAACGGCCTTCTGCTAAGTCGAACTGAACGATGGGTTTGCCCAATGCCATGTATTCCATGATTTTGTTCATGGTCGATTTATCGTTCATTTCGTTGTAAACGTCGGGGTTGACACAAACATCTGCTGTGTTCAGCATGTCCAGCATTTCTTCATCCGGCACCCTTCCTGTAAACGTAACGTAGTCTCCAACCCCCAAATCAACTGCAAGTTGCCTCAATTCTTCTAGTTCCGTGCCACCGCCCACTATCCCGAAATGTATATCCTTTCGGCCGATCTGTTCGACGATATGCTTTGCGGCCTCCAACAAATAGTGAACGCCTTCTTGCTTGCCCATGACCCCGACATATCCAACAAGGAACTGCTTGCCCTTGCGTAACTCCGGCTTTGCAGGCATTACCTTCAATCTTTCCAAACTCGGACCACTGCGAACCACATAAACCTTATCGGGATCCATCCCGCCTCGCTCGATAGCGATCGTTTTATAGGACTCATTGGTTGCGATTGAAACATCTGCCGTCTTGAAAGTCCACCGCTCCCAGGCGAGCATAAGCTGATAAAGGGAATCCTTTCGATTGAACTTGGCAATATAAAGTTCGGGATTGATGTCGTGATGATCGAACATGAACCGCTTGCTAAAGAACCTCTTATAAAACCAACCGATAATAAAAATATTATCCGGAGGATTGCACGCGTGAATCACATCGAAGCCATGCTTTCGATACACTTTCCAGGCCAGCTTCGCCTCCCACCACAGCGCCGAAACATATTCGACTAAATATCCCGCCGCGCCCGATCCCTCAGTCGGCAGATTGTGCCGGTAGATATCGATGCCGTCGATATTCTCGTGTTTCGCCTCATACCCCTTGCCGGTTGGGCAGATAATTACGACCCCGTAGCCGTTGTCTCGCAATGTTGTCGCTTCCTGCCAAACGCGCCGATCAAAAGGCGAAGGCAGGTTTTCTACGATAAAAAGGACGCGCCGTTGTTTACCAGCAGATTCCGTCATACGCGCCGCCGCTTCGCTCCTGGCCGATACGCACTAAATCGACCAAGATTTGGCCATCCTGCAGCTTCGCGGCAATATCCAAAAACTCTTCCGATCGGTTACCGATCACGATCGTCTCGGCCCCGTCGATAGTCTCCTCGATCGTCGGTTTCATAAGTGCCGAAATGTGGGGTATCGCGTTCATGATGTAATCGCGGTTTGCGCCGGTCAGCGCCGCAAGTTGCACGTTTTTATCGTACAGCCGCACATCGTAACCCTTGCCGATTAGATGCTCAATTAGCGTCACGATCGGGCTTTCTCGCAAGTCGTCGGTGCCCGCTTTAAAGCTAAATCCTAAAACCGCAACTCGCTTTCCTGGCTTTTCGGTCACCATCCGAATACCCTTTTCAATCTGCTCGCGATTGCTTGGCATAATCGATTCGATCACCGGGACATTCAGGTCTAACGACCGAGCCTTATACGAAAGCGCGCGCACATCTTTCGGCAGGCAAGAGCCGCCGAACGCGTAGCCAGGCTTCATATAATAAGGCGAAAGGTTCAGCTTTGTATCCTGGCAAAAAATGTCCATCACCTTGTGGCCGTCGATACTCAATGATTTGCAAATGTTGCCGATCTCATTTGCAAACGCGACCTTCAAAGCGTGCCAAGTGTTATCGGTGTATTTCACCATCTCAGCGGTTTCAAATTCGGTTCGAATCATCGGTGCGTCCAAGTGCTCGTAAATCGATGCGAGAACGTCGCCGCTGCGAGTGTCGGTCTCACCGATAACCGTCTTTGGTGGGTTATCGTAATCGTAAACCGCCGTGCCTTCGCGCAAAAACTCGGGATTGTTGCAGACACCGAAATCATGCCCCGCTCGGCCCCCGTACGCTTTCTCAAGGGTGGGGATCACAACGTTGCGCATGCTGCCAGGGAGCATCGTGCTGCGTGCGACAACGATATGAAAGTCCGATTTCTTCGCCATCGCCTCGCCAATCTGTTGGCAAACGCGCTCAACATAAGATAAATCCAATCCGCCGCTGGGCAACGAAGGCGTGCCCACACAAATCAAAGAAATATCGGAATTCGCGATCGCATCATCGACGCTATCCGTTGCGCGAAGAGACCCGTTGGCCGCGGCGGTTGCGATAATCTCGCCGATATCTTTCTCAATAATCGGAGTCTTGCCGGAATTGATTAAGTCAACCTTCTCCGAAGCCGGATCGACGCCAACCACCGCGTGTCCGTCCCGAGCCAAGCACCCCGCCGAAACCGCGCCCACGTAACCTAAACCAAAAATGCTAATTCTCATGCCGAGCGGCACCCAGTGTACCTGCCGACCCCGGTATAACCTGCTATGCCACGCTACGCCGCCGGCCTCGATTTCGGCACGCTCTCAGCGCGTGCGCTGTTTGTGGATGTCGACACCGGAGAGACGCAAACCGCCGAGCACACGTATCGGCACGGAATCATTGAGGACCCGTCCTCGCCCGCCGTCGCAAGGCAAGATGCGAATGACTACCTTGAAGCTGTCGAGGATCTTCTTAGCCAGGCACCTGAAGGCGTGATTGGCATAGGGGTAGCCGCGACCGCTTCGACCCCGATACCCGTCGATGCCGACTTGCGTCCGCTGGACGGCGATCTGGACGCGATGGCTTGGCTATGGAAGGACCACTCGGCCCAAGCCGAGGCCGAGGAAATCACCGCGTTGTTTGCACACCACGACCCGGTTCGGCTCGCGAGAGTCGGAGCGTACTACGCAGAGTGGTTTTGGGCGAAGGTGCTGCGATGCGCGCGAAACTCGCCGCAAGCCTCAGCCTTGGCAGCTACGTGGGTCGAACAATGCGACTTCGTCACAGCGCACCTCACCGGCAACCTGCGGCGAGGCAAGTGCGCAGCGGGCCACAAAGCCCTGTACTGCGAAGGCTATCCTCCCACTGACACGCTAGCGAACCTCCACCCCGAACTCGCCCGAATCGCCCGTACCCTCGCCGAGGCCGCTTCAAGTTCCGAGACCGCGGGCGGCCTCTCGGCAGAGTGGGGAGCAAAGACGGGCGTGCCCTCAGGAACTCCCGTCGCCGTCGGTGGCGTCGACGCGCACCTAGGGGCGGTCGGAGCCGGCATCTGGGCCGGCAGGGTCTGCATGGTTTTGGGGACGAGCGCGTGCCACATGGCGGTCGCTCCGTACGGAATCGAGTCGGTCCCGGGCATCAGTGGCATAGCAGACGATTCAATCCTCCCTGGAATGCTCGGGCTTGAGGCAGGGCAAGCCGCCTTCGGAGACCTGTTCGAATGGGCAGCCGAGCAGCTCGGAGGCAGCATCGAGCAGCTTTCGGCAGACGCGGCGCGAGCAAAGCCGGGGTGCAACGGCATGATCGTTTTAGACTTTCACAGCGGAAACCGCTGCCCTTTGGCGGACGCCCGACTTGCCGGCGTCGTCCTGGGGCAATCTCTAAAAACGACGAGAGCGGAGTCGTTTCGAGCCGTCGTCGAGGCTGCGGCATTTGGCATAAGGCAGATCCTTGAACTGCTAACCGTCGCAGGTGTGCCTGTCACCGATTTGGTCGCCTGCGGAGGTGTTGCCGAAAAGAACGACTTTGTTTTGCAAACCATCGCAGATGTGACCGGCAGAAACGTTTATCGCAGCGCTTCGGGCGAAACGGTCGCGCTCGGCGCGGCAATCTTTGGCGCTGTTGTCGGCGGAGTTTTTGGTTCAGCGGAGGAGGGCCAATCAAAGCTTTGTAAGATAGATGCCTTGCCCTTCACGCCTTCATCCGAATACAACTACACGCCGATTTTCGAAATCTGGAAACAAGCGCAAAAAGAATTAGGACGGGACAGCACGATTATCAAACAGTTGCTGGACCTGCCGTAGCGCTCTGCATGTACGGCTGCTTTTCATCCGGTGATAAGGTGCGCCAAACAAGGAATTGCTTGCGCAACGACCTCAAGAAACGGCGGTTCAACGTCTCCCAATTCTCCGGATCGCCACTAAGCCTCTCCATTTCAAGAGTAATGTTGAAAACGTCAGCCATGTCCGTTTGCGAGAATACAAGGCTCATTTCCTGCTGCACGCCTAAATCAAACGGTGCGAGCCAGCATTTCGCGCTGGCCCTGTATTCATCCGTGCCGACCAACGTTCTAACATTTTCCGTGACGAAGTCCCCGATATTGTAGTCTTCATAGGCGCTGAGCCACTCGGCATAGAAGAGAGAAAGCGCCGAAGCGTGCGATTTACTCACCGTGAACGGAAGAACAATTCGCCAAGTGTCACCCTGCGGCGGGTCGGCAAACCATTCTCCTTCACCTGATGGAGTCGCGATTTCTCGTGCTCGCTTTGCCGGATAAAGCGTACTCAGAAGCACAACACCGACCACGATCATTACTGCGTAAACCGCCGATAAACTGGAGTAGTTTAGCGAAAGACCTTCGAACCAGCCCGTTCTGGCAATAACCACGCCAACACCCAATGCAAGTAGGTATCCGGAAACCGCACCAATGACCGCATATACCAAAGATTCCGCAAAAAACAGTGCGGATATCTGCTTCGGCGAAAGGCCAACCGCGCTAAAAATGCCGATCTCGCGTTGCCTTTCTAAAACGCTCGCAATCATCGTATTCAAAACAATTATCGCCGCAATCAATACAGGGATAACCACGTATTCAAATCCGCGCGATTTTGTCGACGCAACCGTGCTGAATTGCTTGATCGCGGGTTCGCCATCGTCCAACACCCCGGCGTACAGATTTAGGCTAATGCGCGGCATCAAGTCCGACATCACAGCAGCCGTTTTCTCGTGGTCCCCAAGGCCAATGCCAACCGATCGTAGTTCGGCCCCAATCCCCAATGCGAACGACGCCGGCACAATCAACACACTCCCAGGGTCGTAGCGGACGTATTTTCTAAATGCAAACTCACCACCCTGCCCCCTGTCCTGCATTTGACGCGACTGCGTAAAGTCCGCCGGAATAACGCTTTCGTTATCCAAGTCGAGGACCGATTTGAAAGCCGAGTCGTCGACGATCCCAATAACACTCAAGTCAACGCCACCGAAAGTCACGCTTCCCGGAAGTTCGCGCGAAACGCCCAACTTATCTGCGAGCGAGCGCGGCATGATCGCTACCTCGCGCTCGCCTTCTGCAAACCATCTCCCAGCAACCAAAGCCTCCTGCGGGCGCGACACCCCCGCCTCCGCCGGATCGAGCCCTAGCAGCGCATTGATACTTAGCGACCTCGAGCCGCTGCGTAAAGAAATCGAACTCAAACTGCCGAATGTTCCACCATAAAACCACGCTCGCCGACTCACCGAAGCCGTTTCTGCGAACTCCGCGGTTAGAAACTCATAGGCAGAGTTTTCAATCGGAGCAAGCTCGCGGTCGCGCACGAGAATGCCTGCATAACGTGGTGTCCCTTCTGCATCCGTTTCATTGAAGCGAAAGTCAGTCACAACGCTGGTAAAACTCAGCACGATAAACGTAACTAAAGCGAGCGTCGCGCTCGTCAACAGTGTCCTCGCCTTGCGCCGCCGCATATTCGAGATGCCTATGGAAAGTGCCGTAACCGCAAGGCTCACCTTGCCAACTCGTTCGTCATGCACTCCGGTGGCAACTTGCTGCAGCTTTTGTAAGCTGACCTCGAACTTGCCAACGACGAATGCGATCACGATTAGGCTCAAAGCCCCGATCGCAAACGCGACAAAAATCATAAACGAGTTACCCGTAATATCAAATGCTGGGTGCAAAAAGCGCATCATCCCGAAAAACGCGACAAACAATCCGCTGCCAATAAGAACCTGCGTCGATAGACGCGATGACGAGAACAGAAGCCGCTCGAGAAAATAGCAAAACGGCAGCAACAGAGCTAAAAAGAAAACAAGCCCGTTGACAATATCCGCCATCGTCCTCTTGTACTGCGGATGTGCGCGCAGCGCCCTGCCCCAGGCA
>JBDSVQ010000114.1:0-9384 GCA_039927135.1 Fimbriimonadales bacterium
TGTTCGGTTGATGGTCGTCAATATCTCTAAAGATGTCGACTATACGGCAATCGTGGTGGGATCGGGATATCCGCAGTTTGTGACGATTCATCGCTACGGAATCCCGCACGACGACCTGGAGATGGACTATACGACGCAAGTCGGCTACGCCGGGGCACCAATATTCGCGGCTGGATCGCGGGCGTTCAACGCGCGGTTTAACCGATACTCCATTTCGGTCATCGAGTTCTAACCTCCTCTCTTGGCGGGCTCCGACATGCGGATCGGAGCCCGCCTTTTTGCCATAATCCACCTGTGCTCGGCCGTCGGATAGATCTCATTTGCAAGCCGACGCCCCTGCATCGGCTTGCAAACGCTTCTCGTGACCTAGGGATCGACCTTTGGATCAAACGGGACGATTTGACCGGATTTGCGGGTGGCGGCAATAAGGGGCGAAAGCTTGAGTACCTAATCGCCGACGTTTTGGCGAGCGGTAAGAGGCACGTTGTGACTCTCGGTGCGACGCAAAGCAACTTTGTTCGGCAGTGCGCGGCCGCGTGTGCCGTGCATGGCATCGAGTTTCATGCTGTGGTCATGGACTGGCCGTATCCCGATGAAGCGAGGCGAACGAAGCCGAACGTTTGGCCGGATACCAAGATGCCATCGGGAAACCTGCTGCTGGATCAGTGGCTAGGTGCGGACGTGCGACGGCTTCCAGATGCGACTTTCGACGAACTTGATGCAGCCGCGCGCTCGCTGGCTGAGGAGCTGGGTGCCTACTTTATCCCCGGCGGCGGCAGTTGTGGTGTGGGTGCCATGGGATTCGTTTCTGCCGCCCAAGAGTTGTTTGGGCAGGATCCGACGGTAGGTACGATTATGTCGGCGAGTGGGAGCGGCGGCACGCAGACTGGGCTGGCCTATGCGCTTGCGAAGTGGTTTCCTGAAAAGCACTACATCGGCATTTGCACGGACGATGAGCCGGAAATGGTGAACGATTTCGCGGCGATTGCATCGGAGCTAGATGATCTATACGGAGATCCCTTGCATTTGACCGCAGAAGATTTTGATTTGCGAATCGATTATTGTGGGCCGGGTTATGGCGTGCCTTCCGAAAAAGCGACCGAGGCAATAAAATATCTGGCGCGGGCGGAGGGCATTTTCCTCGATCCGGTTTACACCGGCAAGGCGTTCAGCGGTCTAATCGATTTGGCTGGGAAGGGCGAATTGTCGGGTCGCGTTGTTTTTTGGCACACGGGTGGATTGCCGACACTTTTTGCGACAGGACACTTGCCAGTGGAACTGCATTGAAACTAGCCGTAATCGTGCCCGCATACGATGAAGAACCGCGTTTAGAGCGATCATTAGACAGGATTCGTGAATACCTTTCTACTAAAGATTACAGTTGGGGAGTGACCGTTGTGGATGACGGTAGCACCGATACAACCGCGATAATCGCTGAACGGTTTGCAAGTGGGGATGATCGATTTTCGCTAATTTCTTATCAACCGAATCGTGGCAAGGGCCATGCCGTTCGCAAGGGAATGATCGAGGCTGACGGTGATTGGCTTTTGTTGTGCGATGCAGATCTGGCCGCTCCAATTGAGGAGGTGGAGAAACTGTTCGCCGCCGGGAAGCCGATTGCCATTGGCAGCAGGCCGTTGCGAGAAAGCGACCTGGAAGTGCGGCAGCCTTGGTGGCGCGAAGGCGCCGGTAGGGCGTTCAATGTGGCGGTGCAGGCGCTCTCGATTCGTGGGATTAAGGACACGCAGTGCGGATTTAAGCTGTCTTCGCGGGAGGCGGCGAAGGACATCTTTCCGCGGTGCCGGTTCGACGGCTTCAGTTACGACTTCGAAGCGCTTTTGGTGGGTCAACGATTAGGATACGAAATAGCAGAGGTTCCGATTCGGTGGTCGCATCAGGAGGGCTCGAAGGTGCGGCTAGTAAGGGATGGGTTGAGGATGTTACGGGACCTGGTGAAACTCAGGATGACTCTTCGGACACGGCTTTAGCGCGAAAGCGAACGCAAAACAAAGCTCTGGGCATTACTTGACCAAGTACAATGTACTTTGTCAATTAGAGGCGGCCACTATGCTCTTGAGCTTACTACGACTCGTTTTGCTGAGTGACGGGGGTCTGCCGCAGCCCGCACCATAGGAGAGAAAATATGAAACTACGAACAATCTCGGGCATTGCGCTTGTTCTCGCGCTCGGCTCGATCGCTAACGCACAGTCGTTCTTCGACGACTTCAACCGTGCGAACTCCGGAGACCTTGGATCGAACTGGACCAACCAAGTCGGCGCACTTGGAATCGATGGCGACCGCGCTTTCTCGACTGACGGAGGCCTCAACCAGGCCACGGTGAACGGCATTTCCAACACACTCGGAACTTATACCATCACCGTCGACGCCGATACGAATGGTGCTGTCAGCGGATACGTTGCCATCGTCATGGCATACGCCGGGACCGGACTCGACGAAAGTATCTTCTTTAAGCTTCAGGCTCAAACCGGTACCGGCATGTGGAGCAACTATGCCTTCTACACGGGCAACAACAACGGCGGCGGCGGTTACGCTGCTGGCGGCGGCTTCTTCAGCATGACCGAAGCCTATCGGACTGCCCGGATGACGATGTCTGTCTCAGGAGCTGACGTTACGGTTGAGATCGACGGCGGCATCAATGGGTCGATCGACGACACGTTCATGGCGACTTTATCTGCAGGACAGATGACAACGCTCGGAACCGGTGCTGGACTCGGCATCTGGGGCAATTCTCGCGCGGACAACTATAACTTGGTTGTTCCTGAGCCAGGCACTTTCGTTGCGATCGGCATCGGCCTTGCAGGGCTTTCCTTCGTTCGTCGTCGACGAAGCTAAGGGTTAGATACTAAGGCGTTGGCTCTCCCTCATGGGGGAGCCTCCCTGCTTTCTTGGTGAACCAATTCGCGCTAGACTCGTATTCCGAGGCAGATGACGAAAGAAGAGAGAATCGCACATCTGCTCCGGCGGCTCGGATTGGGCGCGAGTTTCGCCGAGATGGAGTTCTACACGAAGCTTGGCGAAGATGGCACCATCGAGCGGTTGATCGAGTACGACAATGTTCCTGAGGGGTTCGACGTGTCACCTGCAATCTTTGCGCAGGAGAACCAAGCCGGAGTCGAGGTTTTGAGGATTCCGAACGTCGTGGCATGGTGGACACTTCGGATGCTTTCGACGCAGCGCCCGCTGCAAGAAAAGCTAACTCTTTTTTGGCATGACCATTTTGCGGTAAGCGCGTCGAAAGTAAACCAGCCGCTGATGATGTTGGACTATTTGAATACGTTGCGCGCGGGAGCGTCGGGCAAGTTTCGATCGCTGCTGCTATCGGTTAGTCGTGACCCGGCGATGATTCGTTGGCTTGACAATGAAACCAACGTGCGGGGAAAGCCGAACGAGAATTTCGCGCGGGAAGTTATGGAGTTGTTTACGTTGGGCATCGGCAATTATTCCGAGACCGACGTTCAAGAGGCTGCGCGCGCATTTACGGGCTGGGCCTTCGCTCCAAATGTGGATAAGCGCGCGGCGGCTAGGCTCGGAAAACGGCCACAAGAACTCATATTAGAGGGCGTAAAACAGGGTAAGTCGGCGTATACGTTCCAGTTCAGGCCGCGTCAACACGACCCCGGCGTGAAAAAGATATTGGAAAACGAGGGGCCTTTCGGCGGCGAAGATGTTTGTGACTTCTTAGCAGTTCATCCGAAGACGGCACAAAACATTGTAAAGAAACTTTGGGAGTGGTTCTGTTACATGGATCCTGACCCGAAAGTCGTCGAGAAATTATCGAAAGTATTCTTGGATAACGGCACGGCGGTTAAGCCGGTGCTGTATGCAATTTTGAAGTCGGACGAGTTTTGGAGCGAGAAATGCGTTCGTCGGCAAGTGAAGAGTCCGGTTGATTTCACGTTGACCGTGTTTAGGCAACTCGGTTTAGGCCCGATTTCATTGGCAGCGCTGCAGAACGCCACAAACGAAAGGGCTGCCCTGGCATCGGCGCGCGGGGCGGACCTGATGATGGAGAAGCAAGGGATGAAGTTGCTGTTCCCGCCGGATGTCGATGGGTGGCATTGGGGCTCAGCTTGGGTGAGCTCGGCTACGATGGTGGAACGAATCAAGGTGGCAGACGGGCTTTTTAAAGGACCGGCTAACCGCCACACGCTGGCGCTCGGCGCGATCGGCACGAAGCCGGCGGCAACGTCGAGGCAGGTGGTGGATGCTTTGCTCGCCGTTGTGGACGCCAAATTGCCGGAAGAGAAGTATTCGGCGTTGGTCGCAGCGTGCGAGAGTGCCGGTGGCGCAGCTGCGGCGCGTAGCCCGCGGCAGGCGGGAGACGTTGCAAACGCCGTTTACCGCGTGTTGTTCGCTTCGCCTGAATTCCAATTTTGCTAGGGGTAACGAAACGATGTCCAAAGACCTGACAAGAAGAGACTTTTTGAAAAGCAGCGCGATCATTGCGATCGGCGCGGCGGCTCCTCCGTGGCTCGCGAGCATCGCTAAGGCGGACATGCTGAAGCTATCGAAGGGGGGAGTTCTCGACCCGGACAACATTCTTGTTGTTTGCCAGTTGAGCGGCGGTAACGACGGCTTGAATACGGTGATCCCGTATAGCGATTCGGTGTACTACGCCTCGCGTCCCTCGCTTGCTGTGCCCGAGGCGCAGGTGCTAAAGCTTAACGAGAGCGTCGGCCTGCATCCGAATCTTGGGGGATTTGAGAAGCTGTTTAAGGCAGGCAGGCTGGCGATCGTGCAAAACGTCGGGTATCCGAATCCGAACCGGTCGCACTTCCGAAGCATGGAAATTTGGCAGACCGCCAACCCGGATATGCCGGAGCAGTACGGTTGGCTTGGCAAGTATCTCGATGACCAAGTGAAGATCGGCAGCACGAATCCTGTGCTTGCTCTCGAGTTAGGTAGGACGAAATCCGCCGCGTTCCATTCAAAGGTTGCGAGCGTGCCGTGTTTTGCGAGTCTTGCCGATATCAAGTCACTGGTCGGTGACGAGGATGCCGAATGGTTCTTGCGCGAGATTCAGGGGATGGGTGGCGGCGCGGATCAGGCGGCGGTGCGTCAAGCGACGACGGCAGCTCTGGACGCTATGGCTGAGTTGAACCTCTCGATCGATAAGCACCAATCGAAGGTGACGTACGCGAATGACGCGTTCGGACAGGGCTTTAGGCAAATTGCTCAGCTCATCGCCACTTCGCTGAAGACGAGGGTGCTGTACTTCAGTGGTGGCGGGTTCGATACGCATAGCCGCCAGGCGACGGACCACCCACGACTCTTGAAGGGCCTCGGTGATGCGCTGTCGACGTTCATGGATGAGATGGCTCTCCTCGGCAAGTCTGAGAAGGTCACGGTGATGGTTTTCAGCGAGTTCGGCCGCCGCGTGCGGGAGAACGGCAGCCAGGGCACGGATCACGGCGCGGCTGCGCCGATGTTCGTGGTTGGCGGCAAGGTCAAGGGCGGGCTTATCGGCGAAACGCCGGACCTTCAGAACCTGGATCGTGGCGATTTGAAGTGGAAGACGGACTTCCGCGAGGTCTACGCGACGCTGCTCGATGACTGGATGGGAGCTGAGAGCGCGAAGATCTTCGGCAAGAAGTTCGAGCATGTGAAGGTTTTTTGAAGGAATTGGGTGCCTAGCGCCGAATCTTTGAGGCCTGTTCTGCTCATGGGAGAGCGGAGGAGTGCCAAAGCAGGGCCGGCGAGAGCCGGCCCTTGTTCGTTCGGCTCGGTAAAATAGCAACATGGCCATCGCGATGGGACGCGAACTCGATAAGATTGTCGAAACGCTCGGCTCGGACGCCGACTCGTTACTGAATCACAAGTGCTCCACGATTGATCGTGGGCAGCTCCACCTTCCGGGACCCGACTTTGTTGACCGCGTGATTTCGGCGAGCGACCGCAACTCGCAAGTGATGCGCAGCATGCAGTCGCTGATTGGTAACGGCAGGTTGGCAGGCACCGGCTACATGAGTATCCTGCCTGTGGATCAGGGGATTGAGCACAGCGCGGGCGCGAGCTTTGCGAAGAACCCGGCGTACTTCGATCCGGAGAACATCGTGCGGCTTGCCGTCGAGGGCGGCTGCAATGCTGTGGCTTCGACGCTTGGGGTTTTGGGATCGTGCAGCCGAAAGTATGCGCATAAGATTCCTTTCATCGTAAAGCTGAATCACAACGAATTGCTGACGTATCCGAATAAATTCGACCAGGTGATGTTTGCGAATGTCGAGCAAGCTTGGAATATGGGAGCGGTTGCGGTTGGCGCTACGATTTATTTCGGATCGGATGAAGCCGGCCGCCAGATTGTGGAAGTGAGCCAAGCGTTTGCGCATGCGCACGAACTGGGGATGGCGACTGTGTTGTGGTGTTACTTGCGTAGCCCAGATTTCAAGAAAGACAAGGATTATCACGTTTCGGCGGATTTGACGGGGCAGGCAAATCACCTCGGAACGACGATACAGGCCGATATCATCAAACAGAAACTTCCTGAGAACAATGGCGGTTATCAGGCATTGAACATGGAAGGAAGCTCTTACGGGAAGACCGATAAGCGTATTTATTCGGAGCTATCTACCGACCATCCGATCGATCTTTGCCGGTATCAAGTCGCGAATTGTTACATGGGCAGATCGCCGCTAATTAATTCGGGAGGCGCGTCCGGTGACAGCGATATGCAGGATGCAGTAAAGACTGCGGTCATCAATAAGCGCGCGGGCGGCGTAGGATTAATTAGCGGAAGAAAGGCATTCCAGAGGCCGACGAAGGACGGCGTGGAGATCCTAAACGCTATTCAAGATGTCTATCTTTGCCCGGAGGTCACAATCGCCTAATAAAGGTATGGACACGTCCAAATGGCCCGCGTTTGCGCGGGTCTTGTGGTCGGCTATTCTCCATTTTGGCGACGACGGTTGCACGCGTCACGCGGCGGCCCTGGCGTTCTTTGGAGTGTTTTCGATTGGTCCTTTCCTGTTTGTGGCAGTGCCGATTGTGCAGTTTTTCGTGGGCGAATCGAAGCTGCCGCTCCAGGATGTTATCGGCTACCGGACCGGCGATTTCGGCGCGTCGGGTTGGCTAGGGTTCTTGGTGTTGGTGTTTAGCGCAAGCGGGGCCTCGACGGCGCTGGTGACCTCGTTTGGACGTATTTTTCAAAACACTGAGCGGGTGGGGGCCTGGTGGCGCAGGCCTCTCATTGAGAGGCTTATCGGTGTTTCGCTGGTTTTTGCCGGGGGACTGGTTCTTGCCAGTTTTTCGGTGGCGTCGATCGCTTTGTCGATCACAACCGGGGAGTTGCAGGATTGGCTCGCAAAGATGCTGGACTTCCTCGCTACTTGGGGTCTGGCGACGCTCGTGATGACAGCTATCTACCGTTGGGTGCCGTACGACTTCGACCTTCGGTGGCGGACGGCTCTGATCGGCGGCATTGTCGGCGGGTTCCTAGGCGCGGTGCTCAAGAGCGTGTATGCGACGCTGGTTAGGTCCATGGGTCTGGGTGACTTATTCGCCGCCGCGAGTTCAATGGTTCTGCTGATGATGTTTGTTTATCTTGCTGCGCTCGTTTTGTTCTTCGGGGCCGAGATTTCGAAGGCGATCGACGAAGAGGCAAAGCGCGAATCCGTACAACAGGCATAATCCGCCTATGATCGCGTTTGATGCGCCGCAAGCGGACTGGCGACTGACTTACGAGAAAACGGGCTACTTGGAAACCGGCAGATATGCCGAAGCCGCTGCCTACGTGCGAAAGCTGGACGAAGCTTCGCCCATTGCGCGCGCGTTCAGTATTGGTGCGACGCCAGAAGGGCGGAGTCTCGATATCCTGATGATCTCGAAGGACCGCCGGTTTACCGCCGCGGAACGGACTCGGTCGCAGAAGCCGTTGATTCTGGTTATTAACGGCATTCATTCAGGCGAAATCGAAGGAAAGGACGCGAGCCTTATCCTTGCCCGGAGAATGCTTATCGAAGGGCGCTACTCAGCGCTGCTGGACAAGATCGATATTGCTATTTTGCCGATATATAACGCAGACGGGCATGAGCGATTCAGCGCGTACAACCGCGTAAATCAAAACGGCCCGAAGGAAATGGGCTGGAGAACGAATTCGCTTAACTTGAACTTGAACCGCGATTTCGTAAAAGCGGATAGTCCGGAGACGAAAGCGCTGTTGACGTTTATGAACGACTTTCGCCCTGATTTCTTTTTCGATAATCACACGACTGATGGTGGGGATTGGCAGTATCATGCGGCGTATTCGGTGCCGATGGGGCCGACTCAAGACCCGTCGGTTGCGGCGTGGAGCAAGCGCATGATTGATGCCGTAACAAGTGCGTGCGCTGAAGACGGGCATCCGATCATTCCGTATTTCGGAGGATTCAATGCGGCGAACCCGGCAGCTGGAATTTCGGTGAGTGATTTTTCGCCGAGGTATTCAACCGGATATGGCGCAGCGATTAATCGGCCGACTATGCTGATTGAAACACATGTGCTTAAACCTTACAAACTGCGCGTTGAAACTACGTTTAGCATGGTCTTGCGCACGCTCGAGTTTTGCGCACAAGACGCCGGCGCATTAACCGCTGCGAACCAGGCGGCCGACAGAAGAGCAGGGCAATCGATTGCGGACAAAGAGGTTGTAGTTGAGGCTGGGGCTTCGCGCAACGGGCGACCGTTCGAATTCCTGGCGTTTGCTTATACGCCCTATGAAAGCGAAGTTTCCGGCGCGACGATTCCGAAATGGGATCGCAGTAAGCCTATGGCGGTTCAATCCTTGATTAGGGACACCATGGAGCCGCGCGGGACTGTGCGGGCTGCATACGCCTATGTGATTCCTGCCGCCTGGAAAGAGGCGATTGAGCGGCTTGATACGCACGGCATCGCCTATCGGAAGATTCCGAAGACCGTGTCAGGCAGTTTTGATACGTACCGATTTCAGAATCTAGTGTTTCCTCGAGTGAGCTTCGAGGGCCGGTTTAATCCTCGATTCGAGGCGGTATTGGTTCGAGAAAAGCGAACGATTCCTGAGGGGAGCGCGATTGTTTGGACTGCACAGCGCCGCGGGAAAATGGTGGTTCATTTGCTGGAGCCGATGGCTCCGGATTCGCTTGCATCGTGGGGATTCTTTAACTCCGTGTTTGAAGAAAAGGAGTTTTTTGAAGATTACGCGATGGAACCAATTGCAAAGAAGATGATGGAAGACGACCCGAAACTACGTGCGGAGTTTCAGGGGCGATTAAAGGATCCTGCGTTTGCGAACAGCCCAAGGCAGCGACTTGCGTTTTTCTACGACCGGTCTGCTTTTGCGGATGCGCGGCTAAACAAGTATCCGGTTATCCGCGTCAGCGCGCAGGAAGCGGCGCTGTTTAGGTAGCCGAGCC
>JBDSVQ010000115.1:0-7974 GCA_039927135.1 Fimbriimonadales bacterium
AAAACCTAGTATCTCGCACTCGTAAATCGCCGGTTCTTAACACAATAGAGAGAAAAAAGAAGAGGACGAAACGACCAAGAATTCACAAGAAATGAAAAACGCAAAAATGAGAACTCCTGCAAAAACCGACGGGCAATGGAGGAGGAACGTGAAAGTGAAAATCGAGATACGAGGAGATTGAGAGAACTGAATCAAGCGCGCCGAGCGTACCTAGCCAGAACGTCGTACTCCATATTCACCCCATCCCCAGCAACCAGCGACCCAAACGTCGTCGCCGAAAGCGTATGCGGAATCACCGCCACCGAGAACTCCAAACCGGAGGGCCGCACCACCGTAAGGCTCACCCCCGCAATCGTAATCGACCCCTTATCCACCAAAAAGCCTTCGCCACCCACCGGCGCACGAAACCGAAACTCTTCCCCGCTCACACCCAAAAACTCTCCAACTCAATCCACATGCCCCGTCACAAAATGCCACCCAATCGGATCCCCCGCCCGCAAAGCCGCCTCCACATTCACCGAAGACCCCTCTTCCAATGAGCCCAACGTCGTCCGGTCGTACGTCTCCAAACTCAGGTCGAACTCCAGCAGACCGTGGTCGCCACGATGAGTGAGACAACACCCGTCGATCGCGACGCTCCCCCCAACCGGCGGCCAATACGGCAAGCCCGTCACGTGGACTTGCAGCGACGGCGGATTTTCCTGCCGTGCTTCAGTCGGCGTTCGAAGACAAGCTTCCCCTGACGCCTCTCGCCTCGCTATGAACGCCACCGTCCCAACAGCCTGCACAATCCCCGTAAACATCAGCGCGCCACCTTCGCCCGAATCACGAGCCCATCACCCAGAGACTCACACCGCATCTCCGAAAACCGCCACGCCTCCGCCAACCCGACCGGCGCCCGAAGCCACCCCGTCCCACCACCAAGCGCCTTCGGCGAAACGTGCAACTCGACTTCGTCCACAAAACCCTGCCGAAAAAACTCCCCAATCGTCGTCCCGCCACCTTCCACCAGCACACCGATCATCCCGCGACCCGCAATCTCATCCAAAACCGCACGCAAATCCAGCGCCCCCGATTCCAAAATCGGCACCAAAACATCCGCCTCCCCCGCGCTCTCTCCCACAAACCGCAGCGTCAACGCATCGTCCGTCACAAACAGTCCCAGGTCATCCGGCAGCCGCCGGCGCGGGTCCAAGACCGCCCGCAAATGCACCCGCCCAGCCGCATCGCGACACATCAACGAAGGGTTGTCCCGCAGCGACGTCTCCGCACCCACGAGCACGCAACCCATCTCCGCCCGCAGCTCGTGCGCCCTTACCCGCGCGCCTTCGCCGCTAATCCACTTGCTCTCCCCCGCCTCATCCGCGATAAAGCCATCCAACGTCACTGCCGCTTTCGCAACCACATATGGCCGCCCCAGCCGCCACCGCCCTTCGAAAACCCGGTTCACATCAGCCGCCTCCGCTGATGGAGCGTGGTCGACAGCCACACCCGCCGCTCGCAACCGCTCCTCCCCGCCGCTCGCTTCGGGATTCATGTCCCGGTTCGCAAATACAACCCGTCGAACCCCCGCCGCCAAAATCGCATCCGTGCAAGGTGGCGTCCGCCCATGATGGTCGCACGGCTCAAGCGTCACAAAAAGCTCGCCCCCACGCGCCCTCTCTCCCGCCTCCCCCAACGCAACGACCTCCGCATGCGGCATCCCCGCCATTTCATGAAACCCTCGCCCAACAATTTCACCATCTGCAACTACGACCGCCCCAACACGCGGATTTGGCGCAGGAAATCCGAGGCGCGAAAGCCCGATCGCTTCCGCCATCAATTCGGCGTCACTCGGCATCGCGATTCTTCCTTAGAGCTTCCGTTTGGGCGATTAGCAATTCTTCTAAATTCGTTAGCTTCTTCTCCGCAAAATCCTTCTTCGCCCGTTTCACAATCAACGCCGCGCAAAATGCCGCCGCCAACATCGCAAAAGTCGAAGTCCCGAAATAAAGTGTCAATCGAATCAAAAAAGCTTTGACGTCCGCTTTATCCGAACCCTCTGACGGTGCCGCACCAACCGTAAAAGGATACGAAAGCAGCACGCAGATTCCTAATATCAGAAGTACCGTGGTTAGGACTTTGAGGCGTCGCATAATGCATTCCTTAAGTGCGATAACCGATCACCCGGCGTATCGCCCGAGAACGTGTAGTTGCCTGCAACAAAAGCGTTCGCCCCGGCAGCAGCCGCCTCCACAATGCTTACCGGATCAATCCCACCGTCCACCTCGATATGGTGCATCGGCGCTATCTGCCGCAACATTCGAACCTTATCCAGAGGCTTCCGCAAAAACTTCTGCCCGCCCCAGCCCGGATTAACGGTCATAACCAGCACCAAATCCACCAAATCCAAAACCTCGCTAACAGCTGCCACAGGCGTCGACGGGTTTATCGCAACGCCCGCTAATAAATCCGCCTGCTTTATCGATTCCAAAACGCGATGCAAATGCGGGCACGTCTCCTGATGAACAATCAACCGATCCACACCGGCATCCTTAAATGCAGCAATCTGCCTGTCCGGATTCTCGATCATCAAGTGGCAATCAAAAGGCTTCTTTGTAATTCCCCTAATCCCCGAAACCGTCTGCGGCCCAAACGTAATCGGCGGCACAAACGACCCATCCATCACATCCAAGTGAATCCAATCGCAATCAGCCGCATCCAAAGCCGCAACAGATTCCGCCAAGCGGCCAAAGTCAGCAGACAATATTGATGGTGATAAAACGTATTGCATCAGGTGTCGTTCCCGTCACGTCGCATAGATCTATCCAATCGATCGTCGAAATAAATCCTGAAAGTCGCCTCGTCTCCAACGCCCTCAATCTCATACAACTCGACGTAGTCGCCCCCGTCGCGAACTTCCTCAAAAACGGTCTGCCGCTTTCTCGTACCGTCAGTCATGATAACTTTTACCATTACGGGCTCATCGCTTTCCTTCACCTGAAAACGTATCGTCCAAGTATTCGGGCGCTCTCTTGGCGACATTTCGTCGCGGCCTTTGCCACTAACAAGAATATTCACCGTCGTGCCACGATCAACCTTCTCTCCGCGCGCCGGTGAAGTACCCGCAACCAAGCCTTCATCAATGGCATCGCTCGCCATCTCACGAATCTCACCGACTTTCAATCCCGCGGCTTCCAACCTATTCTTAGCCTCTTCAACCGTCTCCTTTCTCAAATCCGGAATCGCGGTCTTCTTGCTCCCCAAGCTCTTTACAACGCGGACAGTTCCACCTTCCCGTATCGGCGTCCGCGCATCCGGCTGCATCTCGATAATGGTATCGGGCTTAGGATTCTTTTCGCTATAAACTTCATCCACAACATTCAAAATAAATCCCGTACTCGTCGCACGTTGCCGCGCCTCGGCTACGGTCATCCCAATTAAATTCGGTAGCTGAATCTCCTTTCGCTTGGTCGCGTTCAAGACCATCCATCCCAAAACAAACACAACCGCGGTCCCACCCAGCATAATTACAACCCACTTCAACCACCTAGGTACATCGTCGTCCGACACCTCCCGCACCGGCCGAACTCGCCGCGCTTTCGGGGGTTTCGGGGGCTTCGCAACTCTCTCAACCGGTACCGTGGCAACAACCGGAGCAGCAGGTTCCGGTACTTTCCCCGAAGACTCCCAGGGCAGTTTCGTCTCTTTTTTCGCTTCGGTAGCTGCCGCCGCCACAGCCGGCGTAGTCACAAGTGTCCAAGTCAACTGCCTGCCAAAACGAACCGCATCGCGAATTGCCCGCAAATCAGAAATCAGCGCATCAAAAGTGCCGTAACGATCCTTGGCATCCTTCTTAAGGCACTTCAGCGTTATCTCTTCAAGCACATTTGGCACCGCAGCATTTACGCTCTTTGGGCTACGCGGCTCCAACGTCGAATGCTTCGCCAAAATCGCGCCCGGCGTTTGCCCCATAAACGGGAGCTGCCCGGTCAACAATTCGAAAAGTATCACGCCAACCGCATAGACATCCGACGCCGTCGTGGGAAATGACCCGTCGATAATCTCGGGCGCCATGTACGGCGCCATGCGCGCAAGCACCACACCACCGGCAGTCGCGCTTTTCCCGTAACACTTCCACAAGCCGAAATCCAGCACGGCAACACGTCCTTCCAGCGTCGCCAAAACGTGATCGGAGCACAAATCACCGTGTACAATATCACGCTCCGCAGCATGGTGCAATCCCTCGCAAATCCCAATCGCTAACTCGCACGCAACCGGCGGGCTAAACGGAGCAACCCGCCGAATTCGCTCCACCAGATTTGATCCGCGAATCAATTCGCAAACAATAAACGGGCGACCATCGAATTCGCCCATGCCATAAACTTTGGCCACATTAGGATGATCGAGCGTGGTCGAAGCATCAACGACTTCCTTAAGAGAAGCAACAAACTCCGTCTCATTTGCAAAAGGCAAATTGACAATCCGTACGCAAACATCCGTTCCCTTATAGCGGTCGCGCGCTGCGTAATTCTCAAAAACCGGAGACGCCGATATCGCCTCCAATACTTCGTACCGTCCGCCCAGGATTTTGCCGGTCACGATTTCTCCTCATCGGGCTTGCTAAACGATAGAACTATGGCCGTCAATAAAATCACCCAGCCCAGGACGATGGTGATCGGGAGCATCTTCGCTATCCACTCCCCAAACGGCGTCAGATCACGCGGATCGTCATAAAACTTTTGTCCGCCGCTGACAAACCAAGAATACTGATGCCCAAAGTATCCGCCCACTAGCGAAACAAACGCCAGCGCCATCGCTCCGGTGCGCACAATTTTCACGCTTTGGTGCACACCTCAAACACTAACGCCGGGTCAACCGCACGTACCAAGCCACAGTCGCCCAAATTTCTGATGAGTGACATTGCGATCTCGCCTTTTTCGGCCTTCTTGTCTTTGCCCATCGCGGCAATCATTCGTTCAGCCAATCCCGGCGAAGGCAGTCTGGTAGGCAAGTTCCATCGGGTCGCAATTCGCGTCAGTCGCTCGCGCGTTCCCGCAGTGGAAAAACCCATGCGTTCGCCAATCTCAGCTTCGATTATCATACCGATAGCTACCGCTTCGCCGTGCAAAATCCCTCGGTACTCCAGCGCCTGCTCAAGGGCGTGCCCAACCGTATGGCCGAAATTCAGCTTCGCGCGCTCCCCGGTCTGTTCAAATGGATCTTCCGCCACAACGCGAGCCTTGAGCGCGCAGCACCGCTCGACCAACTCTTGCATCGCACCCAAATCGCGGCCCGAAAGTTCATCGAAGCGACCCTCTTGCCAAAGCAGAAACGCCTCATCCAAGATAGCCCCGTACTTGATCGCCTCGGCCATTCCGCTAACGTATTCTCGCTCTGGAAGACTCAACAAATGCGAAGGATCGCAATAGACAGCGGAAGGCGAATGAAACACTCCCACAAGATTCTTCCCTTCGGGCAAGTCGACCGCTGTCTTTCCGCCGATAGCAGAGTCGATCTGCGCCACAAGGCTCGTCGCCACGTTCACATACCGAACGCCGCGCATAAACGTTGCCGCAACAAACCCCGCCAAGTCGCCTATAACACCGCCCCCCACCGCTAAAACAACGCTCCGACGATCAGCCCCCCGCTGCGCCAGCCAAACCAGGCACTCACTCCATCGCCGGACGGTTTTACTCGCCTCGCCAGCGGGCAGCACCATCTTCGCGTCGAAGTCCGAAAAGCTCTTCCCCAATGCGCCCCAAACGTTTTCATCGGTAATCAAGAAAACTCCGGTCGGCTCTGGATCAAGCGAGATCATGCCCTCGTCGAAAGCGCCGATATGCACGTCGTATTGATCCGCGATCCTCACGAGTGCTCCTCGGCGATACGCTTGATCTCCAGCACCACTTCCATTGGAGATCGCTCCTCCATCGGAACCCTAAAGTCAGCCCGGCGATAGGTATCTCGGCGCACGTCCAAAAGATGCCTAACACGCCCGTCGATATCGTCGCCCAACATCGGCCTTCGCGTGCGCGAGTTCTTCAATCGCGAGATCAGCGCCTCCGGACCAGCTTCTAGATAAACGACCGGCCCGATCGCACGCATCTTCTCAAGGTTGCCGGGCTCCATCGGTGCGCCACCACCAGTCGAGACGACCAAGTGCTTGACACCTGCCAGCTCTGAAATTGCCTCCGACTCAAGGCTTCGGAAAGCGGCCTCGCCATCCACGTCGAAGATTTGGGAAATCGATCTGTGTTCGTTGACCTCAATCTGCCGATCGATGTCGATGAACTTCCAGCCGAGCGCCTTACTGGCGGCTCGGCCCAGCGTGGTCTTACCCACTCCCATCATTCCGATCAGCACAACGCTCATGGCATTTACAAAACAAGACGCGGGCGGCTGGAATGTATTATCCCAGCCGCGCCGCGTGGAGATGGAGGACTAAGGTGATTATCCGCCGGAGTACGAGCCATCAGGCTCGACGATCCGCGGGGTGATGAAGATCAATAGTTCCTGGTTGTTGATTCGGCGAGCCGAAGATCGGAACAAGTTTCCGATGAGCGGGATCTCGCTGAGAATCGGGAATCGCTGGAACGTGTTGGTCTCCTGCTTTCGATTCAATCCACCGAGAACAACAGTCTCGCCATTTTTGACGATTGTTGTTACCTGGATACCTTGTTGGAGCAGGTCCGGAATTTCCGAACCGTCCGGGCCACGACGAACCTGACCGAACTCAGCAAGCGTCGGTGCGATCGAGATGGTGATCGTATCGTCCGCATTGATCCGAGGCTTAACCTGAAGGATGCTCTGAGCAGTGATCGGGAACGGCTGGACCGTCTGGATGACCCCAACGTTCGTTACCGTTGTCTGGCTCAAGAAGATCACAGTCTGAATCGTCTGGAAGATCGTTGCCGGCTGGTTGTTCGGAGTTCGAACAAACGGGGCGTTTACAACCGTTCCATAACCTTCAAGCAAAAGAGCACGCAAGCGTGTCGTCAGCCCGCCCGTCGCGAAGTTCACGAAGAATGGGTCGCCCGATCGAGCTTGGGTTCCGGGGGTGTTTCCAATAAGGACAGAGCCTCGTTGGAACAGCCAGTCGATACCGAAACTGTTCTCGAGCGAGTTGGACGTTGTGACAAACTCGACTTTGATCTCAACTTGTCGGGGCTGCACGTCAAAACGGGCAATTAACCGCTCAAGCTCTTGGATCGCGCTATCGGTGCCGCGAACGATGATGCTATTGTCGGTCGGGTCATATGAGATTTGCTCAATGCCGTCCGGAACAAAGCCTTCGCCGCCCTGCAGATCGATGTTGCCCTGGCCGCCGCCTTGACCGCCTTGGCCGCCCTGGCCGCCCTGACCGCCTCCTTGGCCACCGCCAAGTTGTCCGCCGCCACCGCCGCCACCGCCGCTAAGGCCGCCGCGACGCTGATCGACGCCACCCGGGATCTGAATATCGTTGCTACCCGAGATTCCCTGAGGCGAAGTCGAAACCAAGTTAGGTGTGAGCGGAGCACTAAAGCCCGTACCGGGTACAGCAAGTTGCTTGAAGCGCTCAAGAGCCCTCCACTCGCCGGCCGTATCGATCTCGTACCCGAAGAGCAAGTCGACCATCTGCTTTGGATCATAGTGCTTCAGCTTGATCTTGGTCGTGATCTTCGGTGCCGGAGTTTCAACGACTAACGGTACCGTGGGTGCCTCAACCGGAAAGTCTTCCGGATGCCCGATAACCCAAACGCCGCCAACGTCTTTCTTTGCAACCGCTCCGGCTGCTTGAGCGATGAATTTCATCGCTTCGTCGACGCTGATTGCTGTTAGGCTTAGTGTGATTCTGCCGTAGGATTTCTCCGACGGCTTGAACACGAACTGGAGATCCAGCCCGCTTCGCAAGGCAAGCATTTGCGTGGCGGCCGATAAATCGGCGTCCGCCAGTTGCAAGTCGAACCGCTTTGCGTCCTGCGCGAGCGCAGAAATCGCAATTACGGTCATTCC
>JBDSVQ010000116.1:0-3145 GCA_039927135.1 Fimbriimonadales bacterium
AAGAGCGGCTTATCCGAAAAATGCCGGGAAGGATGCGTCGCACGGGCCTTCGCCTTACCGTTGCTGCCTTCCGGCCCTGGCGGGGTTCGGCGAGATTCCGCCGCGCAGTTCCCGGCGTTGAGATGATACCGTTACGCCCCAATGTCCCGCCGATAATGCCACGGTCCGTCGTTGAAACGGGATGCAAAGGCGTAGGCTTTTTCGCGGGCTTCGTGAACCGCCGGCGCGGTTGCGGAAATAGTGAGGACTCGGCCGCCGGATGAAACGAGTTCGCCATTCAATTCAGATACGCCCGCGTGGAAAACGTACACATTGTCGGAAGAAAGATCGGGCAACGGCACTTTCTTCTCGAATTTCCCCGGATAGCCTTTCGACGCGATAACCACCGAAATACAGGCATCGGCAGAGACAATCGTCTCGTGCAAATCTTGTCCGCGCGCTGCTCGCAAAAGAATCTGCGCTAAGTCGCCACCGAGGCGAGGCAAGACACACTGCGTTTCCGGATCACCGAAGCGGCAGTTGTATTCCAAGCATTTCGGGCCGCTATCGGTAAGCATTAATCCCGGATAAAGGGCGCCAACATAAGGTGTTCCGTCTCGCAAGAAGCGATCGAGCACCGGGCGGACAAATTTCTCGCCAAGCTCTTCCAAATTCGGCACTTCGATTGGGCTAACAGCGCCCATTCCGCCAGTGTTCGGGCCCGTGTCGCCATCATTTACTTTTTTGTAATCGCGCGCTGCCGGAAGCAAACGATAATCGCGGCCGTTACAAATCGCCATGAGGCTTAATTCTTCGCCGTGAAGCCGTTCTTCAATCACGATTGTTTTGCCGGCTTCTCCGAATTCGTTTCGCACGAGCATCGCGTCAACTGCGTCACACGCTTCATCCGCGGTGTCCGGCAAAATCGCGCCCTTTCCGAGGGCTTCGCCGCTCGCTTTCACAACAACCTTGCGTCCTTCGCCCCATTCTTTGCGCAAGTACTCCCGAGCCTCGGGGGCTTGAGTGAACGACCTGAACCGCGCCGAGGGAATTCCTTCATCCGCCATCAATTGTTTTGCGAACGCTTTGCTTCCCTCGATTTGTGCGCACGCTTGCGACGGGCCGAAAACCGGAATGCCGGTGTGATCCATGAAGTCGGCTAGACCCGCACACAGCGGCTTTTCAGGACCGACAACAACCAAGTCGATATGCCGCTCCATAGCGGCATCGTTTAGCGCGAAGAAGTCATAGACGTCAACCGGCAAAATTTCGGCGATTTGCTCGATTCCAGGATTGCCAGGCACGGCATACACCGACTCAACCGTTGGCGAGATTTTAAGCTTCCACGCAAGCGCGTGCTCTCTGCCGCCGGAACCAACAACCAAAACTCTCATTCGTCGTCTCCCTTGTTTCCGTATTTCGATCGCTTCGGCTTCGAGAACCGCATACCGCGACCAGCTTTTAGGTCGTCGGCTGCATTGCTGTAAAGCGTGAAGTGCGGTTCAAACGCCAGCGTCTCCACACCGACGGGGCCGTTTCGATTCTTACGTATAAATACGTCGATCGGCACCACTGGAAGGTTTTCCAGTTCACTGGGGTCATCTGGCTGCCACTTGTAGAGCATCAGGACTACGTCGGCATCCGCCTCGATGGAGCCTGATTCGCGGAGGTCCGACAGCTGAGGAATCGGTGGCTCGCGCTGCTCGATGTTTCTTGATAGCTGCGATAGGGCCACGACCGGCACATCCAATTCTTTGGCAAGCATCTTCAGACCCCGCGCGATTTCTGAGATCTGCTGCGTTCGCCCTTCGTTCGACTTCGAGGGCCGCATCAACTGCAAATAGTCCACAACGATCAAGGACAGCCCCCCATGCTCAGCCATGAGCCTGCGACATTTGCCCAAAACCTCGAACGGGCTCACGTCGGGTGAGTCGTCGATATAAATCTTGAGAGGGAAGAGCTTTTCGCAGCCTTCAACTAGGCCCTGGTAGTCCTCGTCGCTAAGGTTGCTGCGCTTTAGAACGTTGCTATCGACCTTCCCCAGCATCGTTACAAAACGACGGATTAGCTCGACATCCGACATCTCCAGGCTAAAGATAGCCACGGGAAGGTTAGTTGTTTGCGCTGCATGGTAGGCGAACCAAAGGGCGAGCGACGACTTGCCAACCGCGGGCCGCGCTGCTACGATGATAAGGTTTCCCTTGTACAGCCCGGCCAAGCGTGCGTCCAAGTCGGTCAGCCCGGTAGGCAGGCCTTGCAGCGGCTGGCCATCTTCGAGGAGCGCGTCGACCTCTTTGAAGAACTGACCGGCGACATCGCTAGCTAGTTGGAAGTCGCGGCCGGTTCGCCGCTTGGAGACGTCGAAGACCCACTTTTCCGCGGCCTGGATCTTGTCGATGACGTTCTTTTCCGGGTCGTGAACTTCCTTTTTGATCTTGTCGCCGGCTCGCTCCAAATCACGCAGCATCGCGCGGTCCAGAACGATGGCAGCATAGTGGTCCGCGTTCTCGGCGGAGGGCACCGCCTCCGCGATTTGCATGAGGTAGTCGACCCCGCCGATTCGGTCCAGCATGTTTCTCGAAACGAGTTCGTCCCGAAGCGTGACGAAGTCGACCGGCCGATACATGGCGGCGATGCCGCGCATGGCGAGGAAGATTTCGCGATGTACGGGGCTGTAAAAGTCCGAATCGCTTAGCGTGTGCAGCAATTTATCGGCAGCCGTGCGGTTTAGCAGCATGCTGCCGAGGGCCGCCATTTCGGCCTCGGTATTGTGTGGAGGAGTCGGCAGTTCGTGCGCGTGCATGTGGAATCGTTAAGGTGGCAGATGAACCGTGTGGGCAGGCTATGGGAAAACCTTGTTACTAACCTGCCGATTTGTATAAGGTGTAGACCTTAGTATACTAAAATCAAGCGCGGGGTACAATCTCGGCTCGCACTGCCCCCTAGTTTAATGGCAGAACGCCTGGTTCTGGCCCAGGTAGTTGGGGTTCGAATCCCTGGGGGGCAGCCAAGCAGTATTGACTACTCGGTGTTCAATCCAGGGGAAAATCCCTTGGGCTCGACCTTGCCAGCGTCGTGACTCAGAACACTGCAGTGGACCGTGAAACTGGCTGCCGGTACAAGCTCGATTCGATAAGTGCCATCGGCCGGGCAAACGGGCATGGTG
>JBDSVQ010000117.1:0-6880 GCA_039927135.1 Fimbriimonadales bacterium
TCGAGCCCAAGCTAAAAGCCAAGCTCGAAGCGCAAGGCATCCTGAAGCTCTACACGCACCAGGCCGCCGCCTTCGACCTCGCCGACGCTGGCAACGACGTCCTCGTCACCACCGGCACAAGCAGCGGAAAAACCCTCTGCTACAACCTGCCCGTGCTGCAGCGCTGCCTCCGCGAGCCCGCCGCCCGCGCGCTGTACCTGTTCCCAACCAAAGCGTTGGCGCAGGACCAGCTCGGCAAGCTGCGAAAGCTCGCCCCTCCCGGCATCGAGGCCGATACGTACGACGGCGACACGCCAAAGTCGCAGCGGCCAGGAATCCGCAACACGGCGCATATCGTGCTAACCAATCCCGATATGCTCCACCTCGCGATCCTCCCCAACTTCGCGATCTGGGCCCGCTTCTTCCGAAGCCTGCGCTACGTGGTTCTCGACGAAATGCACGCCTACGGCGGCGTCTTCGGCTCCCACGTCGCCCTAATAGTGCGCCGCCTCCGCCGCCTCTGCGAATGGCAAGGCTCAAGGCCGCAGTTCATAGCCTGCAGCGCAACCATAGCGAATGGCCCCGACCTCTTCGAAAGGCTGGTCGGCAAGCCGCCCGAAACCGTCGCCGACGACGGCGCCGGCTCCGGCACCCGTCACCTCGTGATGTGGAACCCGCCAGACCGCGGCGACGGCAAGCGAGCCTCCTCGCACGCCGAGTCAGCGCAGCTCCTGGCCACGATGGTCACGCGCGGATTGCGAACGATAACGTTCACACGATCCCGCCTCGCCGCGGAAATCGTCCTCCGCTACACCCGCGAGGGCCTAAGCGGAATCGACCCCGCCCTCGCAAAACGCGTGGAAAGCTACCGAGCCGGCTACACGGCGCAAGAACGCCGCGAAATCGAGCGCCGCCTCTTCGGAGGCGACCTCCTCGGAATCGCCGCCACCGACGCCATGGAACTCGGCATCGACGTCGGCGATTTGGACGCCGTGATCATGAACGGCTACCCAGGCAGCATAGGCAGCCTGCGGCAGCAAACTGGCCGAGCCGGCCGCTCGGGCCGAGACGCCCTCGGCATCCTGGTGGCGCGGGATAACCCGCTGGAGCAATATTACATGCGGCACCCGGAGATGCTGCTCGGCGGAACCGCCGAAGCGGTCCGGGTCCACCCAGGCAACCCGTTCATCCTGGCCGCGCAGCTAAAATGCGCCGCCTACGAGCGGCCGCTGGCTCCAAACGAGTTGGAGACATTCCCGCCCGAGGCGATTGACCGCCTCGAAGAAATGGAGGAAACCGGCGAAATCGTCCGGCGTGCCGGCCTCTGGATCCACCCATCCAACGACTCCCCGGCCGCCGGAGTCGATATCCGCGGCGGCGGCGCGAATCAGTACACCATCTTCTGCAACGGCGAAATCCTCGGCACGCTCGAAGAATGGCGCGCGTTCCAAAACGCCCACCCCGATGCGGTCTACCTGCATCGTGGCGACCAATACGTTGTTCAGGAGTTCAACGAAACGGCTCGAATGATCCGGGTAGTGAAACAGCAGGTCGGTTACTACACCCAACCGATCATCGAAAGCCAAGTGCAGCCGACGATGGAATTGGAGTCAACGCGGGTAGGGAATACCCAGATTCGTCTGTGCGCCATGAACGTGCGGGCGCAGATGACCGGATATCGCCGGAAGCACATCCACGACGACACCGTTTTGGCGGTGGTCGATTGCCTAATGCCTCCCCACGAAATGGCAACGATCGGGCTCGAAATCACCCTCGACGATCCACGCATCGACGCGCCCGCGTTCGAGTCGTGGCTCGAAGGCGTGCACGCGTTTGAGCATCTTTTGGTTGGGCTGGCGCCTGGGTTCGTTCAGTGCGAGACGCGGGACCTCGGCAGCACGTTCGAAGGACCGACGATTGGTCTGGACGGAGGCAAGGTTTATGTTTACGATGGCGTGCCGGGCGGCATCGGCTTCAGTGAGGGGCTGCAGGCGGTTGCCGCGGATTGGTATGACCGCGTTATCGAGCATTTGGGCTCATGCGCATGCGATGACGGCTGCCCGTCTTGCGTGTTTAGCCCGTGGTGCCCGAACGGCAACGACCGCCTCAGCCGGCGAAGCGGCCACAGTGTTGCGCGCTTCGCGGCCGGGCTTTAAAACAAAAAGGGCCCCCGAGGGAGCCCTTCCGTTGAAGAAGCGCATGGGAGGGAGGTAACACGCTCTTCGTTGGTAACCGTAAGTTGTCGGCTTCTTCTAAAACCGCCGACCTACTTTCAGACGCTTTTTGGATGTTTTGAGTTCCACCAGGCGCGGCGGTAGGCGGAATTGCAACCGAAAGTTAACAATCATCGTCATTTAGTGCATGGACATCGTTTGGATCTTGTTGGTTGGCGCTGTCGCCGGTATCCTCGCAAAGATGGTTATGCCGGGCGACAAGATGGAGCCGGGTGGATGTATTTTGACCATGCTATTGGGAATGGCAGGAGCGATCCTCATGGGCAAAGTAGTCGTGCCTATGTTGCGCATTACGCCCAATGAAACGCTGATTTCGAAAATCATCGGCGCGACGATCGGCGCGATTATCCTCATCGCCCTATTCCGTCTCGTTCAAGGGCGGGCGCCTAAGGCTTAGAGAAACGAAAAAACGACCTTGCCGGTTTTTCCGGCAAGGATCAAATCGATCGCTTCGTTGAATTCCAAGTAATCGAACCGGTGCGTGACGACCGGCGAGATATCGAGTTTCCCCCCGGAAAGCAGTTCGCGCATTTGGTCCCAGGTTTCCCAGAGCCTGCGCCCAACAATGCCTTGTATCTGGATACCCTTAAAGATGGCGTCGTTTAAGCGGACGTTGACCGACTGTTCTGGGAATAGGCCGAGAAGCGAAATTCTGCCGCCAGGCCGCGTTGCCTCAATTGCTAGGTCTAGGGCGGAAGTGTGGCCGCTCATCTCTAGCGTTGCATCGAAGCCTCCAGGAAACTTTTTGCGAAGCGCGGCCGCGGCGTTTTCTTCGGCGGGATTAATGATGAGGTCTGCGCCCATTTTCTCTGCGAGCTCGAGACGGTACGGGCTGACTTCGGTCACAGCGACCGAACGCGCCCCGGCGGCCTTGCAAACGCCGACCGCGAACAGGCCGATCGGTCCCATTCCAGTGATGAGGACGTCTCGCCCTTCAACAGGGCCGGCGAGCGCAGTGTGCACCGCATTACCCAGGGGGTCCTGCACGCAGGCGACGTCCAAAGGGATGCGGCCCTGAGTCGGAACGGCGACCTGCGCGGGAATGACAGCGTAGGGGCGGAAGCCGCCGTCGACGTCGACTCCTAAAATCTTGGTGTTGACGCAAACGTGGGCGTTGCCTTCCAGGCATTGCGTGCATACGCCGCACACAATGTGCGACTCGCTGGCGATTTCGTCGCCGGGTTTCAGGGTGATAACGTCGTCGGCTACGGCTTCGATCACCCCACTAAACTCATGGCCGATGATGCGTGGCGGCTTGATCCTGCCGGCTGCCCACGAATCCCACTCGACGATATGAAGGTCGGTTCCGCAGACGCTTCCGTAATGGACTCTAACCTTGACGTGCCCAGGTTCTAGTTGTGGTTCCTCTACCTCTCGTATCTCGATTCCGGGTCCGGGACGGGCTTTGACGATGGCTTTCAAGTCTCGGGGATTCTACCGGTTGCAGGTAATCTGCGGGTATGTCTGGAGGGCTCGATTATCGCGATTCTGGCGTCGACCTCGATGAGGCGCGGCGCTCCCTTGATGCCATCAAGGAGTCCGTTAGATCAACGTTCACCCCCGCAGTCGCGAGCGATTTCGGGTCGTTCGGCGGCATTTTTTCTGGCGTTTTTGCTGATCTGGAAGAGCCGATGCTGGTTAGCAGCATCGATGGCGTCGGCACCAAGTCGATGGTCGCAGCGATGGTGGGCTCGTACAGCGGCCTGGGCAGAGACATAGTCTGCCACTGCATTGACGACATTCTCGTGCAAGGCGCGAAGCCGCTTTTCTTTTTGGATTATTTCGGTGCAGGGAAGTTGAGGTCGGAGGTTTTGGCAGCGGTTGTCGATGGAGCGGCGGAGGCTTGCCGTGAAAACGGAGTCGCGCTATTAGGAGGAGAAACGGCGGAGATGCCCGGTGTTTACGAACAGGGCGAGATTGATGTTGTTGGATCCATTGTCGGCGTCGTTGATAGAAAAAATATGCTGCCGCAGCCCAATATTGGTACTGGCGATTTAATCGTTGGGCTTGGTTCCGACGGGCTGCACACCAACGGTTTTTCTTTGGCGCGTCGCGCGTTATTCGAGAAGGCTGGTCGGCGTCACCACGAGGTTATGTCGAACTTAGGCCGCACCATCGGCGAGGAATTGTTGCGTCCTCACCGTTGCTATTATCGCGTGATCGAACAGTTGCTGCCGGATGATTTTATTCGCGGAATGGCGCATATTACGGGTGGGGGTTTGATTGAAAACTTGCCGCGCGTTCTGCCGAGTGATTGCAGTGTGATGATCGAAAAGCGCGCGTGGACGCCGTCGCCAATTTTCCAAATGATCCAGGAAGACGGTGAAATTGCAGACGAGGAAATGTACCGCGTGTTTAATATGGGCATCGGGATGTGCCTTATCTGCCGCAGCGAAGTGGCTTCGGCCGCCGTTCAGCGGTTGAATGATGCCGGGGAGACGGCGTACGTTATCGGCGAGGTCGTTAAGGGAAATAGAGAAGTTTCGTTTATTTAGCGCGAAGGATTCTCAGCTCGCCGGCCGACGCCCATTCCCGTCCGTTAACTTCCGAAAGCGCTACCAGTCGAAGGGCGTTCACGCCTTTCTGGGGAGCGCCCAGCATTACACGCTGTGTGCCCTCGGCATTGTTGAACCGGCCATCTGCGACTTTGCGAAAGGCGGTCCCATTGTCAGAAACATACAGCTCGAACCGATCAATGCGCCCGTTATGATTTCCCTGCCTCGCCGTATAATCGACACCGATGATATTGCTAGGCACTTCAAGAAAAGCCGTTATCGAATGCGGATGGGCAGGCTCACTGCGAGTGTAAGCCGTATGCCAATACGTGGATAAATTAGCGTCGAATGCGTTCATCGCGTCGCCTTCGCCGGGTTCGAAGCTCGATGCCTCCGCACGGACAACGGTCACCGGGATAACGGGAATTATTGGGTGGAATATTGCGATGGCTGGCGGGCTATTGACGACCCCGTTAGCGAACGCGCGAATCATCCCTCCCCGTGCGAAATCAAAAGGAAATACGCCGCCGAAAGGCTTACCGTCGACCTCAACAACGATCTCTTCTCCCTCTACCGAAACCATGCCCTCATCACTCCGCGCTATCACGGGCGGCTTTGGAACCGGCTGCGCAATTCTGCCTTTCTGCACAGGTTTATCGCCCGCCGTGATCGGCACAAAAACAACCCTAAATCGCGTTCTTTCCGGCATACATTGGTATTCACCAAGCGGGTTCGGCCCGCAGCTCGCTCCGCCTAACCCCATCTGTCGCGCATCAAGGCAAACGATGACTTCTGGATTCGGCACCAATTTGTTGAACTTGCGCGGCTCGCCGTTTTCGTGGCGCGCATCGTCAATTTGTTCAGGACGAAAATGCGAAACGGTCATCGATAGTTGTCCGCGAGATTGGAATAAAACACCATTACCCTGCGAATCGGTAAGCGCGCCCCAACGGACATCCTCTTTATTGCCGTTTTCTTGGGGGCGAACGTATTCCTGGAACTGGTCCCTAACCTTGCCAGAATAAAGCCCGATATCAACCGCCGTCTTTCGGTCAGGATAACTTTCTAATGGCCCTCGCCCCAGCCACGTAAAATTGTCATACCCAGCATTCAAGGATAGAATCAGGCCCAGTTTAGGCAGCGGCGGCAGGCGACCAAATGGATTGAAATCGTTATCGATCACGATCGCGCCGTTCCCCAAGACGGTGTAAACTGCGCGATGATCGAAGCCAGTGCCCTTGAATCCACGCACGGATTGATCTATCGTTATGCGCATCGCGTTTTGCGAAAGCGTCTCAACTTCGAATCGTACCGGCCGGTGTGCTAGCGCTCCCAATCCGCTGTCCCAAAAGCGCTTTTGGAACCAAACATCGTTATCCACGAAGGCGCGAAACACATTGAGTTTCGGCCCATCCGCAATAATCTCTTTGCCACTGACGACGTATGAGGACAGCGTGCCTGTCGCTTTATCGAAGTTCGCATGAAAACCACGACCGGAAATAGTCACGGAAGTAGCGTTCTCTACTTTTGTTAGCGCGGGGCCAATTTCGGCAACCTTCGGCTCAACTCCACCAGGCAGCTTGAATTGTTGCCAAGCAATTTCGTGGCCGCGCGCAGCCCACGCTGTATCCTGCCTGAGTTTAAATGAAATGCGCAGGAATCGCTCCGCACCCGGTTCAGGCAAGGTGTCCGGCAAGCGCAACCGCACGATTTCTTCCGTCGCGGGCGCCGTGTTTAGGTCGTTGATCGTCCCGCTAGCAATCACCTTGCCATCCTCTGTTACGTGCCAGTCGGTGGCGAATTCGGAAAGGCTGGTGAAGAAATGGCGATTGCGAACCCTAATGTCGCCACTTAGCAGGTTCTCTTCGGTGATGTGCACCGGCTGATACGCTTTCTTTACTTCCGAGATCTTCGGCGTAATCTGCCGATCGGGCATGATAAGTCCGTTATTGCAAAATGGGCCGTCATTCGGATGGTCGTCGAAGTCGCCGCCGTACGCGTAATACCAGCCCCCGCTGCCATCGGGCTTTCGTAGCGACTGATCCACAAAGTCCCAAATGCAGCCTCCCATATTGCGGTCGGAGCTATAAAATGTGTCGACGTATTCCTGCAAATTGCCGACCGCGTTGCCCATTGCGTGCGCGTACTCACACAAAAAGAACGGCTTGTCCG
>JBDSVQ010000118.1:0-9584 GCA_039927135.1 Fimbriimonadales bacterium
GTTGGTGCCGCGGCAGCTTTTGTAGCTGTCGGTGCCATTCTGCAAATGGTTGGGCTGCAGCCTGCTGCTCCAAGCACGGACGGCTCCGCCGGCAGCGCGATCGACCGACCCGCGGAGGTTACGACTCCGGGCGAGTTGAACCTTTTCGACACGCCAAGCAAGCTTGTTCGAGACCCGCGGCCGTACGACGTCTAAATTCTCGGGATTTTTCTTCTTTTTCTTGAAGGATCGCGCCGTTTCGTGCGCGAACCTATTATCATCTTGGTAAGACGTCTCTCTGAAGGGGCGGGCGGGTAAAAATAACACTCAGGAGGAAGGCTCACATGTCTCCCAAAACTCTTGCGATCTTTACGGGCGGGGTCACCGCCTTTTCGGCATTGGCAATCGTCTTCGCGTCGAGCCCAATCGAGGCTCGCGCACAGCAGAACTTCGAACCGCTTCGCTGCGGTACCGTACAGCCTTCAGCTACTCGGATGGAGATCATTGAGCAGCAACTCAGTCGCCACGGCTCCACGATCGACGGCAACGTCACGATTCCGGTTGCCGTGCACGTCATACGGAACAGTTCCGGTGGCGGCGACGTGACCAATACGCGAATTGACCAGCAGATTGCCGTACTTAACAACGCTTTCAACGGCAACACGGGCGGCGCCAACACGGCGTTCAACTTCGTGCTGCAGTCGGTCGATCGCTCTAACAACGACTCGTGGTACACGGCTGGGCCGGGTACGTCTGCTGAAACGCAGATGAAGAATGCATTGCACGTTGGCAACGCGTCTACTTTGAACGTGTACATGAGCAACCCAGGCGGCGGCCTGCTCGGTTGGGCAACGTTCCCGTCGAGCTACAGCTCCGCTCCTTTGAAGGACGGCGTTGTTGTGCTCAGTGCCTCGGTGCCCGGCGGTAATGCCGCTCCATACAACCTCGGCGATACCGGGACGCATGAAGTCGGCCATTGGCTCGGTCTGTATCACACTTTCCAGGGCGGATGTAGCGGTAACGGCGACTATGTTGCTGATACGCCAGCTGAGAAGAGCGCCGCCTACGGATGCCCAGCAGGTAGAGATACTTGCACGAAGCGTGGTCAGACGGGAGTTGATCCAATCACGAACTTCATGGACTACACCGATGATTCGTGCATGTTCTTGTTCACTTCGGGGCAGTCGTCGCGCATGAATACGCAGTGGTCAACGTATCGCAACTAGTTCGCGGGGTTGACTCTTCAAAATTGGCGGAGTTCTTTACTCCGCCAATTTCTTGTCTAGCGCTTCGTACTCCGGATACCGAATGAGTTCGTAAAGCTCTGCGCGTGTTCGCATAGCGGGAATCAGGCGTTGCTGTGTCCCCTCTGCTAGTAGGGTTGCGTAGGTGTCTCCGACAGCCTTCATCATGATCCTAAAGGCGGTCATCGGAAAGATTACGATTTCGTAACCCAGGTGGCCGAATTCAGCGGCCGTTATGAGAGGCGTCATGCCGAACTCCGTCATGTTTGCAAGCAACGGTCCCGGTACACGCTCTCGAAAAATCGCGAACTCCTCCGTTGACTGTAGCCCCTCAGGAAAAATGCAGTCCGCGCCATTCTCAACATAGGCATTCGCGCGCTCGATCGCTTCGTCCAATCCCGAAACTCCGCGCGCATCGGTTCGGCCGATAATCATAAACTTGCCGTCCACCCGTGCGTCCACTGCCGCACGAATCTTCGCGCACATGTCTTGCTTGGTGATCAGCGACTTGCCGTCGAGGTGCCCACAGCGCTTCGGTGCGACCTGATCTTCCAGATGAATGCCCGCCAGCCCCGACCGCTCGAATTCGCGGACGGTTCGGATTACGTTCCATGCCTCGCCGTACCCGGTATCGGCATCGGCAAAAACGGGTATTTGCACGGCAGCTGTCACGTAGGCCGCCTGCCGCGCCATTTCCTCCATCGTGAGCAAGGCGATGTCGGGCATGGCGGTCATGCTGTTTGTGACGCCCGCCCCCGATAGGTAGAGCGCTTGGGCGCCGGCGTCCTCCGCGAGCCGGGCTGTGATAGCGTCATACACGCCGGGAGCGATCAGGGGGCGGCGATCCAGAAGGCCGTGAAGCTTGCCTCCGGGGGACGTAATGCGGGGTTCGAGCACGGGATTGAGGTTACCCGCGGGTATCCTGCCGCGGTATGCGAGTCGCCGTTACGGGTGGGGCAGGATATATCGGCAGCGTTGTTACCGAGCTTCTTTTGGGAGCAGGTCACGAGGTTTGCGTCATTGACGATTTGCGCACGGGTAATCGCGGGGCCATTTCGACCGGCGCCGAGTTCTACCAGGTCTCGCTTCTTGATATCGAATTG
Organism: Fimbriimonadales bacterium; assembly: GCA_039927135.1. GTDB lineage: Bacteria > Armatimonadota > Fimbriimonadia > Fimbriimonadales > ATM1 > JACDEQ01. The sequence goes on from JBDSVQ010000118.1 coordinate 2,327, forward strand.
CTTGTCGATGCGCTACAGAAGAGCCGCGCCGATGCCGTTGTGCACATGGCGGGCGAAACCCTTGTTTCGGAATCGATGACGGACCCCGACAAGCACTACCGCGTAAATCTGGTTGGCGGCCTCAACCTGTTGGACGCGATGCGCGTGGTCGATATCGACAAGATCGTTTTTTCTTCAACCGCAGCAGTCTATGGCCAACCCGACGAGAACCCAATTACGGAGGGCGCGACTAAGAAGCCGGTCAACACTTACGGCGAATCGAAGCTCGCTCTTGAGCACGCTTTTGCGTGGTACCGCAATGCATACGGACTAAATCACGTCAGCCTACGTTATTTCAATGCCTGTGGCGCAACCAAAGAGCACGGTGAGTTTCGCGAAAAAGAAACCCACATCATCCCAATCCTCATCGAAAATGCAATGGGCATTCGCTCAGGTTTCAAATTGTTCGGAAACGATTACCCAACGCCTGATGGGACGTGCGTTCGGGATTATGTTCACGTTGTCGATATCGCTAACGCCCATTTGCTCGCGCTTGCAAAAATCGATACGCTTGAGGAGCGCGCATTCAATTTAGGAAACGGCGAAGGTTATTCGAACCTGCAAGTTTTAGAGGCAACCCGCAGAGTTACCGGGAAGGAAATTCCGACAGAATACGCGCCAAGGCGCGAAGGCGATCCTGCGGTGCTCGTTGCATCGTCGCAGAAGGCGCGTGATATTCTCGGGTGGAACCCGATCCATCCCGAACTCGAAGACATGGTTCGGCACGCTTGGGATTGGCGAACGGCGCATCCTAACGGCTACTAGACGCGGCCGAGTGCAATCGCATTTCCGCTGACGTTGATTGCCTTTTCAGACAGCAAGAAGGCTATAACTTCCGCTATCTCCGATGGTTTTTGCCACTTATCGAAATCGGCTTTCGGCATGGCTTTCCGGTTTGCTTCCGTATCGATAATGTCCGGAAGAATCACGTTTACGCGGATCCCTCGCGGTTTCCACTCCTCTGCCGCGCTCTTCGCGAGCGAAACGACTGCAGCCTTAGACGCCGCATAAACGCTCATGCCTTTCGCTCCTGCATACGCCTGACTCCCGACCAGAATGACGGATGCCCCGTCAGCCAAGAGACCGTCGAATGCGCTGAGGGTCGAAAACGCCGTTCGCGCGTTTAGGCCGAATAGCTTTTCATATTGCGCAGCGTCAATCTCCCCTAATTCGCCCATGCCGAAACCACCGGCAATGCCAACTAATCCGTTTACCGGATTGCCAACTCTCGCTGCCCATGCCTTTGTTGATTCAAAGTCGCGCAAGTCGACGTTCTTGATATCAGCTGGGATGACTTCGTTTTCTCGCCCCATGCGATCCACAACCGCCTCTCCCAACGAGCCTTGCGCCCCTGTAACTACAATTCTATTTTTCATATCACCATTTCTTCAACTATCAGATCGCCCTCGGCAAAGCGGGAGGGACGCAGTGCGCTGACGTCGACTTCGCTTTCGCCCCGAACAATCAATTGCGCAACCGCCTCGCCCGCGGCCGGCGAATGCATGACTCCATGCCCGCCGAAGCCCGTGCAAACAAACACACCGTCCGCTTCACCAATGATCGCGTGATGGTCCGGGGTCTCGGCGTAGTATCCCGCCCAACTGCGCTTTGTATCGAAACCAACATCGTTCAGAAGCGGCAGTCTCTTGATGCCGTACTCTGCAATCGCTTGCAAAAATCCGAACTCGAACACGGCGAGAGCATCAGGGTTTTTCGGAGTCGGGCAGTTCCAGTTGCAGCCGATCAACAGGCCCTCACCTTCGCGACGGAAATGGAAGCTCGTGTCGATGTCGACAACCATTGGCATCTGCTCGGGAAGATTCGGCGTCGGCCCGGTTAGCGCTAGCATGTGCCGCTCGTGCTTGACAGGAAGGTCTACCCCGAACGACTCTCCGGTGTCTCGTGACCAATGCCCCGGGCAGAGGAGCACCGTGTCGCATTCGATCGAACCATGCTCCGTAACGACTAATCCTTTCTTCCCCGCTAAAACCCGCGTGTTGTTGATGCCGCCGACCTCGGCAGCTCGCGACGCCTTTTCGAACCCGCGGCAGACCGCATAAGGGTCCAGATAGCCGTCCTTCGGGCCGTAGCATGCGGCTACGATGTCTTCGCGTCTCAGGTAGGGTGCCTTCTCCTCGAGGGCGAGAGGTCCCCATTCTTCGACGGCAACCCCTAGCCCGTTTTGCATCAATCGACGAGATGCAAGCGAACGTGCACCTTCGTCGGATGCGGTCACGAGCAAGTAGCCGAACTGGTTGAAAGTAGGGTCTTCGCCGGTGGCTTCGTGGAAGCCTTCGAAAAACGCGATTGACCGCTTGGATAGAGCGATATTGACTTCGGTAGAGAACTGGGCACGCACCCCGCCTGCCGCAAGCCCAGTTGAACCCATGCCCGAGCCGGCAAAGCGGTCAATCACGACGACGCGCAACCCCGGGTCGAGCCGCGACAAGTTATATGCCGCGCTCCACCCGATTACGCCCCCGCCAACGATTGCAACATCCGGCCGCATCGTTGCTAATTATTCCCGGTATCGTCTGCTCCGTGAAAGTTGCGGTTGTCGGAGCAGGGCTCGCGGGCCTACGATCAGCGATGCTTTTGGAGGCTGGCGGGCACGAAGTGATGCTGTTTGAAGCGCGCGACCGGCCCGGCGGGAGGCTGCACACCGCGCCAAGCGGTTTCGAAGAGGGAGCCGAGTGGGTCGACGCGGATCACGATAGGATGCGATCACTCATGCGCGCTCTCGGCATCGCAGAAGTACCGGCACCCGAAGGCGAGTACTTGTTGCAGTACCGCAGTGAAAGAGCCATGGAGTCGCAAATGTGGCCGTCGGCTAGCGAAGACCTCCGGCGGTTCGCAGAACTGGCACGAACGGAGCCCACCCAAGACACCATCGGCGATCTCGTTGACTCCGCCTGCCAATCCGACGTCGGCAGGTGGCTCGTAACCGCGAACGTCAGGACTGACGAAGGCGACGAGCCTTCGCGTCTGGGCCTGCAGCCCTGGCTGGCGTTCCGCAGGATGTACGCGCATCGAGAGGGCAGCGAGGCTAGCGCATACCGCATTGACGGCGGTGGCTCGGCATTCGTCCGGCAAATGTTGGGCAAGATCCGGGCGGTGCCGAAGTACGGGTCTCGCCTGATCCGCGTCGATGGCACCAAGTTGATCTTTGAAGGCTTTGAAGTCACCGTCGATGCCGTTGTGTTGGCGCTGCCACTTCCGTGCCTCCTTGCTCTGCAGATTGACCCGCCCCTCTCAACTATTGCGGAATTGCAGGGACTTGGCTTCGCACCCGCTCTGAAGGCGCGGTTTCGGTTTGCGTTGCCTTTTTGGAAAGATGACGGGTGGCAGGGCTACCTCAAGTCCGATACCCGCATACAACAAACTTGGCCCGACCGCGAGGACAGTCAGAGTCTCGTTGGCTACATCGTTGGCGACGATGCGAGAACGCTTGGGTCGAGCGCCGACATCGAAGGCGATCTTCGACGCGCGTGGCGGACCCTGGGCGTTGAGCCGGGCGGGATCGAGGTGAAGAACTGGACGGCTGATCCGTTTGCAGGTGGAGCGTTCTCGTTAGCGCTCCCTGGCTCAGACCCGGCGGCGATTCGAGTCCGCGACAGCGGGCCCATTCAGTACGCAGGCGAGTTCGCCGCAACCTGGATGGGATTCATGGAAGGGGCTCTCGAGAGCGCCGAGACGGCTGTCTCGGCGCTCTCGTAGTCGCTATTTCTTGACGGGAGTGGGCCCGCCGGGACTACCGCCACCGATCACGTTCTGTGGGTCCAACGGACTCACAGGATCGTACTTCGGCGGAGGCACTGCACCAAGTTCCTCGTTCTCGCTTCCGCCGGTCATTCGCGCGTAGAAGAACACGGCGGCGAGGACTGCCAGAGCTACGATGCCGATCTTGAGGAATGGAGAACCTTGAGCCTTACTCATTCAAGATCCCACATGTACTTATCAAGGTCCCATGCCGCACCCTGGAAGGAGGGCCGCACGTCACAACCATCTGTGATCTGGCCGAGCCGCTGTCCTTTGGCGTGACCGTCCACGAAGCCGATGTTGATCACAACCTTATGGAACGGGTACAAGCCGCCGAACTCGAGCCACGAGGACGTGACGCCCACTTGCCAGCCAACGCCGTAGTTTTGCCAAACGCCAAGGCCCGATGAACTATTCAGCTCAGACATCGGCGATAAGTACTGGTTGCTCGTGTTTCGGACACACGGGGCCTCGATGACCCAGTTGCCGCCACCGACCGGTTGGCCGACAGTGTTGCGATCCCACATGGATTCGCCGAACATGATTGTCCGAGCCGGGCTCGCGACGCGGCCCGCCTTGATGGGATACGAGCCAACGTAGGTGCCGCCAGGCACGCTTCGGGTGATCCACGGGCTGAGGAAGTCGTAGTTCAAACCCACGTTTGCACGAGACATCCAGTAGTAGTAAAAACTCGGGTCCGTTTGGTTCGCGGGTTGTCCGAATGGAGTCAGAGAAAGACCCTTGTCCGTAGCGTTCGAGTCGCTCGGGCAACGGAATACGGTCCAGTCCGCGGTGTAGGGCTTGATCGTCTCGCCCCAAACATAGTCGGGCCGCCCATAGCCCCAGCCAGGTCCGTTGACGCTGCCCGTGTTTGAGTGTGGCATGCCGTCGTCATTGTCGCCGAAGTACATCATCATGGCCTTCGTCATCTGATAGAAGTTAGCCATACACTGGATTCGCTTGGCTGACTCTTTAGCCTTGGCGAACACTGGGAAAAGAATAGCAGCGAGAATCGCGATGATTGCGATCACCACGAGTAGTTCGATGAGCGTAAAGCCCAAACGTTTGCGCATATTAGTGCCTCCTGCCGGCGGCTTGAAGCGCCGCCGCATGTACCTACTTTACGGGGTAGGGGGGCAAATGTCCTCTATGAATCTTGCAGATTCTCAAGATTCTTCTAATCAAGGCATGTTGTGCGACTACTCGCCGCTGCGCTGACGGTACTTTTTGGCGCGGTCGGGATCGACCTTGCGTAGCCTTTTGAGCAATTCGTCGTTTCCGCCCGGCTTATCCACCTGGCGCTTGGCGGGACCCTCGTCCTCGCCCGGCTTTTGGATCGGCGGGGGAAGGTCTCGCTCGCGGCGCTCGATTCTGATTTCCATACTTGTTAAGAGGCTCCTTCGGTGGTATTCGGTTCCGTGTCGACCTCGAAATCGATGACTTCTCCGGCGACGATGGCGCGCCGCCAGCCGATGGCTTCGATTCGGTCCGCTTGCCGGCTGATGATTTCGCCTCGGTGTTTGGCCCTTGTGTTGGGCGGGATCGTGATCGCGTCGTCGACGCGTGCGTCGTCGGTCAGCTTTCGCATTCTGTCGGATTCGACCAGGGCCGTGTAGAGACTGATCTCGGGGTCGATGTCGTGGTAGTCCATCTCGACCGAGCGGAGTGTGTCGACGTCCCATTTATCGGAGTACAGGCTGAACAGTTGCAGCTTCGCGGCCCAATCGGCGCGGTCTGCGAGTTTGGTAGGGTCGTCCTTCAAGTCCGTGAGGGCTTGTTCCCATTCGTTTAGGATCCAATCCATTTCGGCGTCCTCACCTTGCAGGAATTGCCTCGCGGCTGCGAGGTAGCTACCAAGGACGTCCGGCGCGGTCGTCCATGAGCCGCCGTGCAAGCCGATTCGCCAGCAGTTTTCGGTATCGCGCGAGACTTCGGAGAACGCCTGGACGGGATTCGCAAGCTGCCAAACCGGAGCTTCGTCGATTGCGACGAGTTCCAAGCCGATACGCATCATTCCAAACTTCATCGCCGTCGCCCATTCACTGCGGTTCGCGTCTCCGCAAATAACGTGCAAGCGCATCCACTTTTCGCGATCGGCGTGCGGTTCATCACGCGTGTTGAATATCGGCCTTCGATAAAGTGTGTCGACTGCCGCTACTTCCGTCATAAAGTCTGCGCGCTGCGATAACTGGTAATCGCATTGCTTGCCAACTTCGCTGCCGACTTTGCCTGCGCCTACAAACAATTGCCGGCACACCATCAACGGTAATAATCCAGTGGCGAGCCTTTCGTAGCCGATCGTTCTATCAACCAAGTAATTCTCGTGCGTGCCATAAGATGCGCCGGAATAATCGCTGTTGTTTTTATACAAGGTCGCGCCTTGTTGCTTCGCGGCTTGCATCGCAATTCGATCGCCGGCGACGTCGTGTGTGACCAATTCAAGAATTCGCGAACACTCGGGTGTTGCGTATTCCGGATGTCCGTGGTCGTTGTAAAAGCGTGCGCCGTTGATCAGGATTCGGTCTGCGCGCTCGTCGTCGATTCGTGTGGCATCTCGATCCCATTGCGCATCGACTGGGTCGTGCTGCAGGCGCGAAGCGGTGAAGCCGCGGAGGTCGTTTCTCGGCGTCTCCAGCGCGTAGTCCCAGCCGGTGACGTGCGGAACCTGGCAGCTGCAAACAACTCGTCGCGAGTCCTCGATCTGCGTTTTCGGCGTGCCCTCAGGCATCGCTAGGCCGTATTCGGTTTCTAATCCGTAGAGGCGCATTCTATGCTTTGTAGTCTACTGTGGTCAGGAAGTGTCGCCGCCGGTTCATTCATTCATCTTCACCTTCCATCTACCGTCACTTTTTTCCAGATTCACATGAAGGCGTTTTTGGATGAATCCGGCAAGGGTGTGCGCCATTCAATTGAGCGGGCGCGGACTTCGACGTTGGGCGTGAGCTTTTGTGTGAATCCAGCCCGACAGCTTCAAAAGAATGGTGGTTTGAACTTGTCTCGTTTGGTTGGTTGTTGAATGCCACATATATACGGCGCTAAGTGGGGCAAAAGTCAACCAACTTTTTTGGTTTTTCTTTGAGATTTTGGGATTCCCGTGCTGCCATCCTAGCCTTCCCCGGCTACGTGGTCGGTTGAGTTGAAGGTGGGAGCGGGGAGCCGCAGCGGGTTTGTGATGAACTGGGGATGTGAAGACGTTTGATGGGCTGCTTTCGGGGACTTGGGGACTATAGGTTTGGGCACAGCGGCAGGGGGTCGATCCCAAGTCCCCGCCACCCGTCGTCGGTTATACGATAGACGATTTGCGGGATGAACCACTTAAACGACCCCTATCAAAATGAGTTGGGTGCTGCGGTAATACAGCGCAGCACCCGATCTACTTAGTTAGTCCAGCACTTCCCATCGAACGAAGTCGATGCTGACTGTCCAAGGTAGCACGAACACAGGCCAAGGTCGTCTAACG
>JBDSVQ010000119.1:0-4238 GCA_039927135.1 Fimbriimonadales bacterium
AGTTCGCGGCTAAAACGCTTGGTGTTTTCTTTGGTATCTTTGCTGCGGGTGCAATAGGCGGCTTAACCGAAAACCGCTACGGAAAGAATTCCGGCTGGTGGGCTGCGCTTGCGGTCGTGTCCGCTCCCGTGTTGCTGTGGGAAATCGGCACCGCATACGTTGACGTCTTTCACGGCGCATGTTTTGCCGTGGGCGCGTTTTTTGCCGCCACCTGGCTGGAAAAGCGCGAGCAAAAGTCTCTCCTTGCATTTTCTGCTTTCTTCTTGGCGATCGCGCTTGCTACAAAGTACACCGCAATCCAGTCGGGCGGCGCGTTAGGTATTGCGGTGGCTATCGCCGCCGGTGGTGCTGGGCTAAAGTCGGGGTTGCTTGTCGGCGTCGCGGCACTGGCACTAGCATCGCCTTGGTACATCCGCAATGTCATGAACACTGGCAACCCGGTGTATCCGTTTTTCTATTCGGTCTTCAAGGGCCGCAACTGGAGCGAAGTAAATGCAGAGAGTTATGCGAGGGAGCAGCAGCAGGACTTCGGTATCGGGCAGATCGTCGAAAATGGTGAGTACAGGGGAAAGGATCCACTGGCGATCCCCGGCTCGGTGGTGGCGCTCGCTACGTTGCCGGATAAGCAGATAAACCAAGGTGTGCCCTTCGGCGCCGTCGGCCCGGTCGTATTGCTCGGTCTGCTGGCTTGGCCATTCGCCGGGCTGAGGGGGAGGGGCGCTTTCGAAAAAGCTCTGGTCCTTTGCGCTTTAGTCACCCTGGTCGCATGGTTTTTCCTAACTCAGCAGTCGCGCTATATCATTAGCCTGATCATCATGCTTGCGCCGCTTGTGGGTGGCGCGATCGCCTTGCTTCCGTTCCGTTACTTCTTGATGGCTGCAGTCGCTGCTCAGTCTTTCTATTCTCTCTTCTTGTTCTCGCGTCTTCCGCTTTCGATATCCGGTCAGGACTCCCTACAAACGTCGTTCGAGTTCTACGAAGAGACAACACTTTTCAATGACATCGGTAAATCGGAGAACGTCAACGTCGCACTGTTCGATGAAGTACGCGGTTACTATTTAGACGTCCCTTACTTTTGGGCGAACCCGGGCCATCACACGATGCTCCCGTACGATTCGTACACCGAACCTTCGCAACTCATTGAAGGCCTCAAGTCGCTCGGCATTACGCACATCTCGCTTACGCTCTCTTTCCTCGGCGATGAAGAACGAGCGAAAATCGAGGCCGCACTCCAAAACCAAGAGTTCAACGAATTCGATGGCGTCGCCGCCTTTCGAAAGCAGATCGTTCTCGCAAGTAGGGAAGGTCTTGTCGCACCGATTGCGTATTTTACAAATGCAAACGGACGCCTGCGCAGCGTCGCCTTTAGAGTCAACTAAATCCCGATGTACTTTCGGGGTACGCGCGTCATGATGCGCGTTGTAATCTCGTGGGGTGTTGTTTGCACGATGTCCGCCAAGAACTCAGCGTCGACCGGCTTCTGCACTAAACCGACTTCGTCGCCGACCTTCGCCTCCGGTATGTCCGTCACATCCACCATCAACTGATCCATGCAAACCACCCCCCGAATAGGTGCTACTTTGCCGTGTACAACAACCGCCCCACGATTGCTCAATGCACGATGATATCCATCGCCATACCCAACACCGAGCGTCGCAATACGCGAAACGCGAGGCGTCTCCCAAGTCAGGTTGTAACTAACCTTGCGCCCGGGTGGCAACTCGCGCAGCGCCATGATTCGCGCTTTCCAAGTCATCACCGGCTCCAAATCTAAATCTGTCTGGCCGACGTGCGAAATTCCATACGCCAAAATTCCAATCCGCGCCAACCCGATGAGTGCAGCAGGAAATCGAACAAGCGCGCCGCTATTGGCGCAGTGCGTAATCTTCGGCACCACACCACGCGAAGCCATTTCATCGAGCGCTCTCTTGAACCGCTCCATCTGCCACGCCGTATATTCCGGCTCACGCCCAGAATTGGAGAAGTGTGTTGCCACTCCTTCCAGTTCGACGTTAGGCAACGCGGCGATTGCCACCGCCAAATCGGGTGCCTGATCGCAATCCACGCCGAACCGCGCCATGCCGGTATCGATCTTCATGTGGATTTTTGCTTGAAGCCCTTGTGCCACCGCGTCGTCGCTAATAGCCTTTGCGGCATCAAACGACTCCACCAGATTTCGCAAGCCGTAATAAACCGCCAGCTTTGCCTCCATCGGAAGCGTTGGCGCAAGCACTAGGATCGGAGCCTCGATTTCAGCCTCGCGCAGAGCGATGCCTTCTTGAACGGTTGCTACAGCGATAAAGTCCACGCCGAACTGCATCGCCACGCGCGACACCGGTACCAATCCATGCCCGTAGCCATCCGCCTTGGTTACGAGCGCCATTTGAACACCTGCCGGCAGCCGCTCGCGAATCACACGTAGGTTATGTCGAAGGGCGTTAAGGTCGACCTCCGCCCAGGTGCGCGGAAACTCGGCCACTACTTGCCGCCCGAGCTCAACGGAAGCGGCTTCCAGGCGGCATTCGGTGCCTGGCTCAGCGTTAGCAAATTCGTCATCCCGCGATTCGGGCTCATAAGCATCTTTCCGCGATAATACATCGCTGCCGACCCGCCGCCATCTAGCGCGATGCCGTCCCGAACGCCCAGCTCGTTCATGGCCTTCGCAAGCCCCGAGAGGGTTACGGATGCGTTCGTGCCCACGAAAACAATCTTGTTGCTCTTCGTCACTCCCACGGCGATACGACGCGCGGGGCTAAACACGCGTGGATCCTTGAACTTCTGCGCTTTCGGATAAACCGTAAGCTCACCACCGGTCAACAATCGAACCCCGCCACGAACCACAAAACGGTAGAGGCTCATATCGAACTTGCGACCCCACCTCGGGTCAAGAATCGCCGCCTGGTTAAAGTGATCCACGGCGAGACAGGACCCGTGAAAACCATCCACTTTATTCTCGCCTTCGATAACGATCGTGCCGATGGGCCGCTTGGAGCGCGTATCGAAAAACGTCCCCGAGATGGCAACGTCCGGTTGAGAACGCCCGATCATCTGCCAAATAGGTTCGGCCTTGCCAACCTTTTGATTGACAAGGCCGCTCACCTTCACGTTATCTGAATCCAGGTTGGCAACCACCGCGTGGTACCACGCGCCATTGACCTTGCGACCGACGTACGCGATGTTATCGGAACTCGCGCTAGCGCCGACCGCGCACAGCGCGACCAAAACCAACCCCTTATTCATATTCAAGCAATAGCCGATTTACGGATCGCGAACCGGCTCTTCGAATACCCTAAACTTTGGGTTATAGGGCGCCATCGCGTCCTCTACCCCTTCGAGCAATACGATGTAGATCTTGCCCGCTACGAAGTCGATAGGGTCGCTCACCAAGAATTCGCCGCTGATGAGACTTGCGTACCGAGCCGTTAGTGTGAACGTCCCTCCAGGCAGCACGAAGGTCCGAGATCCTGCAAACGCGAGATCGGCAACAACCGGCTGGATTTGTCCCGATCGCAGCAAGTCGACGTGTGGGGTTTGGGTGCCCACCTTTCTGCAGTAACCGTTGACGAAAACGATTCGTACGTTGCCCTGCGGGGTCGTCCGGTTGACCAAGACTGGTGAGATCTGCGCGGGAGGCTGCAACCCCACCGGGCCATTCTTGATGCCCACTGCAAACACGTGCAGGTTTTGCTCGTCTTCCTTTTTCCAGGCGATCGTGTCCAGAAACTCGCCGGTCGCGTTGTCCAGGACATCAAAGAACATGGTGACCTTCTCGATATCCGTCTCTACGTAGTCCGTGCCCGAATCGTAGGCCACGCCCACTGCCTCGGGCTGCTTGTCCACCCAAAAGTCCACGCCGCTCGCCAGGAACGGGATCGCGTTCGTAAACCGATAGAAAAACTTATCTTCATTCGAACCGCCGCCACCGCAGCCGGTCATCACAAAAAACGCTGCTACAGCCGCAGCCACTAAACGCCAATTCATACGCTGTTACACCTCATAAAAACTAGATTTGCGAAAGGACACTATACCTACAGCAAGTCCCGCAGCACCGCTTTGAAGCCTTCCCAGTTCTCCATGGCGTTTGGCAAGATCACGCTCGGCGGCGGATCAAATCCGGACCCACCCGCTCGCATCTCGACCGTATAAGCCATCGCGCCGTACTCGTCGTAGTAGAAATCCTTGCTCGCCCCACTCGCTATATAGAGTGTGACCGAACCCTGTCCGACATCGTATACGTT
>JBDSVQ010000120.1:0-5218 GCA_039927135.1 Fimbriimonadales bacterium
CACATATTCGCGCTAGCCTCCGAGACGGGGCGGTGTATCAACGTGTACATATCGTTGAATTTGTAGGGCATAAGGGCGGCGTCTTTGTCGTCAGGTTGCATCACTAGCCCCATGCGCTCATACGAAATGAAGTCCTCGGTCATGGCGAGCGCCACCCCCGGCCCATTTCTGGTGAACGCCGTGTACGTGATTGCGTACTTTCCGAGATCCGCTACGTAAGTGATTCGCGGGTCCTCTATGCCCCACAACTCCTCCGGATAGTTATCCGGGTCGGCAACAAAGGTCGGTTCGGGGTCGATCTTCCAATTGTCGATACCGTTTTTCGATCTGGCGACGCTCAGGTGTGAGATGCCACGGCGATCCTCTGCTCGGACTAACAGTAGCGTCGTACCGTCTTTCAGCCTAGTGGCCCCAGGATTGAAAACCGTATGTACAGGGTAGGGCCAATCTTCGGCCGTCAGGATCGGATTGTTCTCGTATCGGTGAAATAAGACCTCGTGGTTTTTCGCGCTCACATCGAATGGACGATTGGATTGGCTCGACGCACTTCGCTTTTTGTGATTTGTTTCCATTCGCATAAACTCATGAGATACGCGAGGGTTGATTCGGCGCCCTGGTTCTCGTTCAACCGATCACGGTGCACACCGTCTCTGCAGCCTCCGGTTGTCGTATCGTAAACGGCAACACCCAAGTGATTGTCGCCCAGGAACCAGCCGAAAGCGCTCCTGGCTAGCTCGAGCCAATTGGCATCTCCCGTGATGCGGTAAGCGGCCGAGTAGGCTGAAATCGAAGTCCACGCTTCTACCGGTTGCTGGTCGAAACGCGCACGTCCGCCGCCTCGGACTTTGAAGCCGTTCGACCCGATGGGGAGGAATCTGCCCTGGTCATCGGTCTGGACATCGGATAGCCACTTTAGTGCCTCAATCCCGATATCCTTCTTTATCTTGTCGCCGAGCAAATCGCCTGCTGCTAGGAGTGCGTGAGGCATTACGGCGTTGCTATATGTCACCGAGTCCTCAAACCACGGCCAGTCGGCCACGGCATGATTGTTGAACGAACTTTCAAGCACCTCGGAAAGATCGCGCAGGTGTAGCATCGAGGTTCTTCCGTTTGCGTTATCGGAGAGCCTTTCGATTACTCCGAGAGTTGTAAACGCCAGCGCCCGTGGGCTGTGCATGTTCAGCGCCGCCGGCAATCCGCGATCGAACAATTCCGTCGCGAGTTCGCGGCTGCTCAGGTCGGGCGCAAGTCTTGAAGTGAGACCAAGGGCGCGCAGTGTTCTTCCATGCGAGTCGTCGGATCCACGGATTTCGAGCCAACGCCGGTCGTACGACATGAAATTTCTAAATCTCCCCACCTCGGGATTGAAGGCGTGGTCGATGAACGACAGATATTTGTAGGCAAGGCCGCGAGCCTGGTCAAGAGGAAGCTCACTCGCTGAAAGAGCCATACAGACAAACTGCAGTGCGCGGGCATTATCGTCGACACAATAGCCTTCTTTTCGGTTCGGAATTGCGTACGTGGCGTGCTGAAACATGCCAGTGTCATCTGTCATCGTGCGCAGGTGTCCGAGATCGAGTTGCGGGAGAGCGCCGGTTTGAGCTATCCGTGACACCGGGGCGCGTCGCTGCGGTCTCGCAACCCTGAATGCGTCCTGGTACGCCTTTGCCACGTTCGGCCAGAGCATCTGTTTGCCAAATTCGAGGGCGCGGCTCGCTATTGTCTTGCGTGTGTCCTCATTGCTAAGGAGTCGGTTGAGCTGGGTTGCGATAGCAGAAAAGTCGCGCGGCGGTACCAGTACGCCCCTACCGTCAGCCAGCAGCTCTTCGGCATACCAGTAGGGCGACGAAATCACAGCTTGGCCCGTGCCGACCGCATACGCCAAAGTGCCGGACGTTATCTGCTCAAGCTTGTTGTAAGGCGTGACGTAGATTGTGGCCGCGTCCATGTATGCCGCTAACTCTGGCTTGGTTACGAACTTGTCGACAAACTTTACGTGATCGGAAACGCCCAGGTCATCTGCGAGCTTCACCAGGCTCGCTCGATAAGATTCGCCGTGTTGCGCAACGAGGTTTGGATGAGTTGCTCCGACGACAACGTACTCCACATCATGTTCCTTCACAACTTCCGGCAATGCGGAAATCACGTTTTCGATGCCCTTGTCGGGCCCCAGCAAGCCAAAGGTTAGGATCGTGCGACGATCGGCCGCAGTCTTAGTTGACTTGGGCAAGGCATGAATGCCGTGGTGAATGACATCGATCCGTTTCGAATCGACGCCGTAGACATCGATCAAGTAGTCGCGTCCGCGCTCGCTCATCACGACAAACCGTGACGAGAGCCGGTCAAGTTCTCCCATAACGCGCATTTGGTGCGCGTCCGGATTTCGCAAAACCGTATGCAACGTCGTTATGATTGGGATGCTTACTCTCTCAAGAAGCTCAAGCAAGTGCGAACCTGCGAGGCCGCCAAAGATGCCGAACTCGTGCTGTACGCAGAGAACGTCGGCACGGATCTGCTGAACGTAGTCAGCCGCAGCGCGATAGTCCTTCAGCTCGCTTTCCATTACTTGAAAGCTGACGATGTCCGGATAGTTATAGCTTTCGGGACGATCGTCCATCGCGATGACGAAGACGTCGGAACCTGCCTCAACAAGGCTCTCAGCGAGGTCCTCTGTAAAAGTGGCGATCCCGCAGCGGCGTGGGGAGTAGTTCCCTAAAATGGCAACTCGGCCTGCAGAAGGCGTGTCTGATCCGTTCTTGTTAATAATCTTCATGGGTCGTTGCTAAAGTCCCCGTTGTCGATTTTCGGCTTTGAACAGTAACTTGAGGGAGTGTGGGACTCTATTATACCTACGCCTATATAACCTACATATATTGCCGATTAAACGACCATTAATGCCACTTTGGGCCGAATTGCTGAATCGCAATTAATGCGGACCCTCCTAGTTAGGAGGATCCGCGTAGAAGGCTGGTTAGGGGGTTGATTAGCCAGCCAAAAGACCTTGAGTTCGACCTGTGGGTTCCCGAACTCCTAAAGTCCAGCTTCAGAATGCGTCGCGATTTACGAGGGCCACTGCTTGCTACGTCCGTGCTCCGACTCTTGTCGCGCGCCTGACCCCTTTATCTCATAAAAAATGCGAAACTCCGGCTTGGGTGCGCCCGGGTGTAAGATTCAGGTCGTGGGTAGCACATTCGGGAAAATCTTTTGCGTAACGACATGGGGAGAATCTCATGGCGGAGGCGTTGGCGCGGTTGTTGATGGCTGTCCCCCGTTGCTGGAATTGACGGAAGCGGATATCCAGCCTGATCTCGATCGACGGCGACCCGGGCAGAGCAGTTTAGTCTCGCAGCGTAAGGAGACCGACACGGTTCGCATCCTCAGTGGCACGTTTGAGGGAAAGACCCTTGGCACGCCGATCAGCTTAATGATTCCGAACGAGGACACTAGGCCGGACGACTATCGCGATATCGAGAAGGCCTATCGTCCGAGCCATGCCGACTACACCTACGAAGCGAAGTACGGCATTCGAAACTGGCAAGGAGGCGGACGAAGCAGCGCGCGCGAGACAGCCGGTCGAGTGGCTGCCGGGGCGATTGCGAGGAAACTCCTCCAGACGGCGCATGGAGTGGATGTCGTCGGATGGGTGTCCGACGTCGGTGACATAAGGGCCGACGTGGATATGAGCACAGTTACCACCAGTCAGGTGGACGCAACGCCGATCCGCTGCCCTGACCCCACAACCGCGGCTAGGATGATCGGGGCCATTGAGGCCGTTCGCAAGGAGGGCAACTCTTTGGGCGGGTGCGTTACTTGCGCTATTCGCGGGTGTCCGCCGGGCTGGGGAGAACCCGTCTTCGACAAGTTCGAAGCGCTACTCGCACAGGCGATGCTGAGTCTGCCGGCTTCGAAGGGTTTCGAGATCGGATCAGGGTTCAGCGGCACCGTGCTCACCGGGCTAGAGCACAACGACGAGTTTTACAAGGACGCCGACGGAAGGGTAAGGACACGCACGAACCGAAGTGGAGGCATTCAGGGAGGGATCACGAATGGTGAGACGGTCTACTTCAGAGTGGCATTCAAGCCGACCGCGACGGTCATGCGTGATCAAAACACAGTTTCGACCGAGGGTCAGGAAACGACCCTGCGCGGCAGGGGAAGGCACGACCCGTGCGTTCTTCCGAGGGCAGTACCGATGGTGGAAGCAATGGCTGCGCTCGTTGCGGCCGATTGCGCTCTAAGGCAGCGGACGATTCGTTAGGCGTTTGCAAGCAGTTGATGAACGCTGGGGTGCTTGCGTAGCTTCTCTAGGACGCGTGAGATTTGCTTGCGGATCGCCTCGGGCGACTTCTCCAAGGCGCCAGCAATTTCCTGGCTGGACATCCGGTCGACGAAGCGAAGCTTGATCACCTTCTTCTCTTCTTGAGTCAAGTGCGAGAGGGCGAGCGTCAATGGTGCGCTTATCCTCGCCTTGGCTGCGAATTCCTCGGTTTGTTGGCGGTTACTGGAGCTAAATCTCGCTTGTCGGCGATGTTGGCGAACTGCATTGAACGCGAAGCCACCAACCCAAGCATCAAGGCGTCCCCTGCTGGGGTCGAATTCGCTGGCATGGCGTAGCACTTCGAGCGCACATGTCTGGGCTAGGTCGTCCACCTCATTCGATGGGACGCCATACCCTTGTATGCGCTTTCTTGCGGCAGCAAGCACGTGGCCGGCGAGGAGCTCGCCGGCCCGTGAATCTCCCTCCATATAACCGCGAAGCCAAGCCCGTAAATCGGCGTCGCGACCATCTCTGTCCATGTATCCTCCTATCGGATGCCGGACGGTTCCCCGTGTTCGGCCGTTTTGAAGTTCCTGGCGGCGGGGGCTACCCCCCTCGCAGAGACTGCGAAGAGCCCCCGCCTCGGAACGCGTCGTTGCGTGTTTCAAGGCTAACCCGACGGCTTTGCAATGACGGGTTTCGCCTTGGTAATCAGTGTAACAACTGGACGTTTCAGACCCCATCACCCGCTTGGGTGATTCTGATTATTGGCATCGTTTTTTGACCGATATTCGAGGCCGTTCGGGCTGTTTGGACGGTTTCCCTAGGCAAAAAAGAAGCCCCTCCGAATGGAGGGGCTTTTCTTCTTTGACGGTAACGGGGAGACAGAGTCGCTTAGTTGGCCAAAAGACCAAGGTTAGCGACGTTTCCCTCGTTTTGGGATTCCCATTTCGTTAGCAT
>JBDSVQ010000121.1:0-8607 GCA_039927135.1 Fimbriimonadales bacterium
CCAGATATGAAGAAAGACTGGCGCGTGCCGAATCCTGAAGAATGGGAACGAATTCGAAAAGAATTAACGGCAACTGTCGAAGAAGCGTACGCAATCGCAACCGCAAAACCATTCAAACACAAAATGAAATCCGACGAAGCCGCGTGTAGAACGTTGCTCGCAATCGCCGTACACACGGCCTACCATTTGGGGCAGATTTCGCTCTTGAAACGAATGGCCAGGAAGCGCTAAAGAACGCCCCATTCCCAAAGCGCGTAAGCCGTTTTATCGGAAACAGGAATGCCCGCTTGTCGCAAACCCAACTCTACATGCGCGCGGTGAAAAGCCTCATGCGCGCAGATGTAGCCAACGAATGCGGCCGCGTGCGGCTTGAAACCCTTGATGCGCCCGCCTGGAGTCTCCGCGCGCTTTAGCAATTCGCCAATACCTTGCGCTGACCGCTCAAGCGCTGCCGCCATTTCTTTCTTGGATTGCGTAGCTTCTAGTTTGGCGTGACCTTCATGCAAATCCGGCGCAGATGCTTTTAGCCACATCAACCGAACGTTGTGGATATGCGCAAACTGCGCGGCAATGTCTTTTCCCTTGGTCACTCCGGCCGCAAACTGTTCGTCCGAAAGGTCGCTCAACAGGCGCAACATGCGCGGTTGCTGATCAGATAAGTTTCGACAAGCTCTTCCATTTCAGGCAACCGGGTTGTGACAGTAGACCGTTCGCTCTCCGAGTTGTGTCGGAGGCGGAAACTCCGTTTCGCAGATTTCCAGCTTATTGGGGCAGCGCGTCTTGAAGGGGCATCCTTTGGGCTTGTTTCGCGGATCGGGAATTTCTCCCGGCAGCACAGCCGGAAGTTTGCCCAGAGTATCGAGCGTTGGTGAAGATGCGATAAGCGCACGCGTATACGGATGCTTAGGGTTCGCGAACAACTCCTCGGTGGGACCAACTTCAACAAATTTACCGAGGTACATGACTGCGACACGATCTGCAATAAACCGCACAGTGGTGAGATCGTGCGAGATATAAAGGTAGGCGCAATCAAGTTCGGCTTGCAAAGATTTAAGCAAATTCAGAATCTGCGCGCGAATTGACAAATCCAATGCCGCCGTCGGCTCGTCGCAGAGCACAAGCGGCGGATTTAGCGCAAGCGCGCGCGCAATAGCGACACGTTGGCGCTGTCCACCGCTTAACTGGTGCGGAAACCGCGTATTCATCGCCGGGTCTAAACCAACTTCTGCGATGACTTCGTCTACCCGGCTTTGCGAAAATCGCTTATTAACGACG
Organism: Fimbriimonadales bacterium; assembly: GCA_039927135.1. GTDB lineage: Bacteria > Armatimonadota > Fimbriimonadia > Fimbriimonadales > ATM1 > JACDEQ01. The sequence goes on from JBDSVQ010000121.1 coordinate 1,276, forward strand.
AGGGGCTCAGCAATCGAACGGCCGATTCTCCAACGCGGATCGAGGCTTGCATAAGGATCTTGCCAAACAATGCCGACGCGTTCTGCCAAGCCGGCGAGGTTCTTCGAGACGTGTTTCCCTTGCACAATAATCTCGCCACCGCTCAGCGGTTCCAGACCGAGAATAGCCTTCGCAAGCGTCGTCTTTCCGCAACCGGATTCACCTACGATTGCAAGCGTTTGGCCTTTTTCCAGCGAAATCGAAACGCCATCTACAGCGTTGATCCTGCCGCCGGGGACATCGAACGAAACACGGGCATCCCTAATTTCAAGAACGCTCATTTAGCGCTCCCAACAGGTGAATCTATTAGCCAACACGCGCCTCGGTGCGCACCGTCAACAGTTATCAGATCCGGCTCCACGGAGCAGCGGTCATGCGCGGAAGGGCAGCGGTCGCGAAAGCTGCACGCGCCCTGCAACATGGCAAAAATGGGAGGCTGTCCAGGAATCGAATAGAGCTTTTTTTCTTTTCCTGGCAAACTCGCCAACAAGCCCTGCGTGTATGGATGTGAGGGATTTCGTAACACCGATTCCGTGTTGCCTTCTTCAATCACTTTGCCCGCATAGAAAACGGCGATACGGTCCGATACCGAGCCAATAACACCGATATCGTGTGAAATAAGGATAACCGCTGTACCGTGCTTTTGTTTCAACTCGTCAAGCAGCGCCAATATCTGCGCTTGCAAAGTCACGTCTAGCGCGGTCGTCGGCTCATCGGCGATGAGCAATTTTGGCTGACACGCAAACGCCATCGCGATCATCACACGCTGGCGCTGCCCGCCGGAAAGTTGGAAGGGAAACTTTTTGGCAGTGCTTTCCGGTGCCGGTACGCGCACGTCGAAAAGCTGCTGCAACGCAATTTTACGGGCATCTTCCCGGCTAACGTTACGGTGCAATCGCACGGCCTCCACGATCTGATCCGCAACACGCATCGAGGGGTTGAGGGATGTGAACGGGTCTTGAAAGACCATGGCAATGTCGCCGCCGCGAAGCTTTCGCATGCGCGATTCTTTGGCATTGGCGATGTCCTCGCCCTCGAAAAGAATCTCACCCGCAGTGACCTTGCCGCCGGAGGGCAACAGGCCCATCACAGCCAGGCCCGTCATGCTTTTGCCGCAACCTGACTCACCGACCACACCCAGCGTTTTCCCAGGCTCGACGGACAAGTCAACCCCTCTCAGAATCTCGGTGGAATCGAAAGCGACCCGAAGGCCCCGTACTTCGAGCGTCGGCACGGCGGCAGTTTACCGCCCGACCCGCTCATAATCTGGCAATGCGCCGTTTCACCGTCCTCCTTGCCGCCCTTGCTTGCGCTCAAGCGCTCGCACAGAACCCGTTCCAGCCGCCGCAAGCGAAGATCCAATACGCGCCTGACCGGCAGTTCGATTTGCAGCACGTCAGGGTCGTCCTAACCGTCGACTATGCGAACCGCGGCATCTCGGGCTATTCGGAAAACACGATCTCGCCGTTCTCCGACGGTCTGCCGAGTATCGATCTGCACTGCGGCGAAGCGCTTCAAGTTTCAGCTTGCGCAATCGACGGCAAACCGGCGACGTTTGTGAGGGACGGCCAGAGTCTACGCCTCAAGCCGGTCGACAGGACAACTCGCGGAAAGAGCACGGTCGTCAAGGTTTCCTACTCGGGCACGAAACGGGGCAGCGCCGGAAGACTGATGAGCGACGCCGGTTGGCACTTCATAGAGCCGAATGGGCAAGAAGCAAATAGAGAAGGATTTTGGACGCAGGGCGAGACGATGGAGAATCGCCATTGGGCGCCAACGTGGGATTATCCTAACGATGTTGCAACCAGCGAAACGGTCATCACGGTGCCGGGCGAATGGACGGTTATCGGAAACGGCACGTTGCAGGCAGCACGCAGTAATTCAAACGGAACCAAAACGTTCCACTGGAAAATGACTCAGCCGCACGTTACGTATTTAATGTCGCTTGTCGGTGGGCCGCTGGATCTAAAGAAAGATGTTTGGAACGGTGTTGAGTTGATTTATGCGGTCCCGAAAGGAATGGGTGATAAAATCGATGCGTCCTTTTCCGTGACACCGCAGATGCTGCAGTATTTTTCGGATGTTTTCGGAGTTAAGTATCCGTGGCCCAAGTACGCACAATCTTGCATGTATGATTTTGGAGGCGGCATGGAAAACGTCAGTGCAACAACACTGGGAATACATGGTTTGGGTGGCAATTTAGAAGGCCTAATTGCTCACGAATTGGGGCACCAGTGGTTTGGCGATTTGGTCACTTGCAAAACATGGGGAGACATATGGCTGAACGAAGGCTTCGCCACGTATTGCGGCTCGCTTTGGGAGGAAAAGAAAGGCGGTAGGGCGGGTTACCAGGCTGCCGTCGAGGGCAGTTTCCAAGGCTACGTCGGCGACACGCGGAATTTCCGCGCGCTCTCCACGCAAATGTATTCGCATGGCGATGCCATGTTCGATGGTCAAAGCTATAGCAAGGGCGCGGTCATACTGCACATGCTGCGAAGACACGTCGGTGACAAGGCATTCTTCGAAGGCATCAAACTTTATCTAACACGCTTCAGGCACACACCGGTTGAAACTGACGACTTTCGGCAATGCATTTCTGAAACGAGCGGAAAGGATTTGGAAAACTGGTTCGACCAATGGGTGTTTCGTCCAGGACACTTGATCATGGAGACGAGTTGGACACACGCCGGCGGCAAGATTGAGTTAACGATCAAACAAGCGCAGGCGACCGGGCTTTATGAATTCGACACGGTCGTCGAAATCACGAGCGGCACGTCGAAAACCCGGAGGCCGATTCACGTCAGCGCGGCGGAAACAATCGTAAGCATCGATGCTCCGATGAAGCCGGATAAAGTCACGGTCGACCCGGATCGCGATATCCTCTGCGTGTCTAAACAGCAGTAACGACGGCGCGCACGGCGTCGGTATCGACCGAATCGTAGCTGCCTTCCGGCGGAGGGACAGACCCTGAGAATTGCACCGAAGGATTTCCCGCGCCGGAGGGGTCTTGCGTCAGCCCAAAAGCCGCCAAATGAATTTGGCCGAAATGCCGAAACTCCGCAGCATTCGACGCGTCGATTCCCGCGCCGGGCAAGATCTCGATACGGCCACGAGCAGCCTCCAACAACCGACCCAAAAGCGGCAAACCGAGCGGCGCTGAAGCCGCCTGCCCGCTGGAAAGAACCCGCGTAAATCCCATATCGATCAGCGTCTCCAGTGCTTCAAACGCGTTTGGCGTTACATCGAACGCGCGATGGCAAACAACCTGCGCGCCCTCCGCCCGCCGAGCCAACAAAGACATCCGCGCAGCATCCAAAGTCCCATCCTCGCGCAACACGCCAAACACAACGCCGTCCGCGCCGGCATCCAGGGCCGCATCGATATCGCGCTCCATCGAGGCGATTTCCGATTCGGAATAGCACATCCCCGCCGCGCGCGGACGAATCATCGCCATTATCGGCAACCCGCAGCGCTTCTTGCACTCGGCGATCGTGCCGATAGAGGGCGTTAGCCCTCCGAGCACGAGGGCAGAACAAAGCTCCACCCGATGTGCGCCGGCCGCCTCGATCGCAATGCAATCATCAGGGGACGAGGCGATTATTTCAACGAGCATTTACGGATAAATGCCGCGAGTAACCGTCGCATCGGCAACGCGTTTCACACCGATAATATAGGCGGCGGTTCGCATCGTTGTTTTATGCTGCTGCATGGTTCCCAAAACGTTGCTGAACGAATTCTTGATAATTTTCTCAAGCTTGGTATTGACCTCGTTCTCTTCCCAGAAGAAAGCCTGAAGGTCCTGCACCCATTCGAAATACGAAACGACAACACCACCTGCATTTGCCAAAACGTCCGGCACCACGAAAATGCCGCGATCTGCAAAGATTTCGTCTGCGCCGGGTGTCGTCGGCCCGTTAGCGCCTTCTACGATTAGCTTCGCCTTTACGTCGTTGGCGTTGCCGGCGTGCAATTGCTCGGTGGTTGCAGAGGGAATAAGGATGTCGCAATCCAGGGCCAGCAATTCTTCGTTGGTAACTTGCTCCGCGTCCTGATAATCCGTGATCCCGCCTTCGACGCTTGCGTATTGCTGGATCAGGTCGTGAATCGGTAGCCCGTTCGCATTGTAAATGCCGCCGACGCGGTCCGAAATACCGACTACCTTCGCGCCGCGTTCCACTGCCAATTTCGCGGCGATGCTGCCGACATTGCCAAAGCCCTGCACCACAACGCGCGCGCCTTCTAGTGGCATCTCCATCACCTGACACGCTTCGGCCGCTGCCGTAATCACACCGCGCCCGGTTGCTTCCACACGGCCCTCGGAGCCTCCCAGGGGTACCGGCTTGCCGGTGACCACGCCGGTTACTGTCGAGCCGTGGCCGACGGAATACGTGTCCATGATCCAAGCCATCACCTGGGCGTTCGTGCCCATGTCGGGCGCGGGGATGTCCACGTCCGGGCCGATGATCATGCTGATCTCGGAGATAAAGCGCCGCGTCAGCTTCTCCAGTTCGCGCTTGCTCAGCTTCTTCGTATCCACTCGCACGCCGCCTTTTGCGCCGCCGTAGGGGATGTTCACAATCGCGCATTTCCAGGTCATCCACATCGCGAGGGCGTTGGTTTCGTTCAGGTCGACCTCTGGGTGGAAGCGGATTCCGCCTTTGGTGGGGCCGCGGCTTACGTTGTGCTGAACGCGGAAGCCCTCAAATACCTCGACTCGGCCGTTGTCGAGTACGACCGGGAAGTTGACGATCATCTGCCTTTTGGGCGTGGCGAGGACTCTGTGGAGGCCGTCGTCCAAGTTCAGATGTGCGGCTGCGACTGCGAGTTGCTCTCGAGCCATGTCGAGAACGTTGGGCTTGGCTGGGGCGGCTTCTTGGGACATCGTTGTCTTCGTTTCCTCCTGAGGAACGCCCCTGCTTCGGGGCGGGCTTCATTTTAGCCGAACTCCGCTCGCCGCCTCACCCTGCCGGTTCTCCATCGGCATTCATTCATTGTCCTTTTCTACTAGTCGCACTTTTCTCTAGATTCAAATGGAGCACCTCTAACCGTGAATCCAGGGGTCTTTTACTCGGCACTTGATGCCGAGCGGTGTGAATCCCGGGATGAGCGTGGGTGATGCCGGAATCCTCACTCAAAGACGCAATGCTGGGAGGCGTGGCACGCGATGCGCTCCTACCTATACGGCACGTTAGGGGGCTCTGGTCAACCATCCCTTTCGATTTTTCTTAGGTGGTTTCCCGGATTCTCATCCCTGCCACCGCCCGTTCAAAAACTGTCGCTAGTTTCTTGGCTGCATCACGAATATCACTTCGTGCGTCCCGCCCCATGATTCGAAGTGTGGAGCGAATCGTAGGTAAGAGATCACCAAGTTCATAGGCAAGGTGTAATCCCACTTCGGTGATCAGACCTTGTTGCGACGCAACCCTGAGCACCGCCGACGGATATTTGAGGAAGAGTTGCTTGGTAATCCACGACTTGAAGTATCCGCTTTCGCCATCGCTGCCGAACCGCAAAATTTCGGCTAACACGTCTTGCCGAGGGTTGTGCTCGTACAGTTGGAAAGTACTGTCATAGAAGCCCTTGATGATATCGTCGTGTCCGAATGCGTCTGGGTCGTCGATGTGCCCGCCGTAAGCATTTTCCGGCCTCCTCTGCTTCAGGTCGATGGTCGCAAACATCCGGCGGGTGTTCGCTGCCGGCTCATGCCCGACGTAAGCAAGGACAAAGGAGATTGCTGAGTATTCAACAAAGTGCACCCCGCCTTCGCGAATTTGCTCGAGTCTAGGAATGAGAACTTTAGGGTCCTGCTTGAGAAGGATATTTTTCCACTTCGGGTTACGGTCGATCGCCTCCCCGTGAAGACCGACGAACTGAGGCATGAACCACCGCACACAGGCCTCGCGCAACTCGTAGTCGCTCACTTGCCGCTCGACATTCCGAACATGAGCACTCGTCGCTGCGACCAGCGCAATGCTGAGGCTCGCCAACAAAACTGCCTTTCTCATACTTCTATCTCTACATACCCGAAGACGCGCGAACAGTTTGCCGCTTCAGATGAGAGTTGCTACCGTACGCGTCAATGGTAATCTTAAGACTCCATGAGTTGGTCCACAGCCGCGCGATCGTCGTAATGAGCCTAACTGGTGTCGGCTGCGATCCTAACGACACTGAGGTGCCGGTAGGGGCAGATCCGCACGTGAACACCAGTGCTGAAGCTCTCGTCAGCGTGGCGACGATCGATCAGGATAACGAGTTGCCAGTGCGGCATTGCGTCGCGAAGGCATCCGCGCGTACATCGGGGGATCGATAGCCTACGTGATTAAGGTTGCTGGGCAAGACGTGCAACGAGCAAGAATCGCGCTTGAGAGAGACTCGATAGAGCATAACTACCGAATAAGCTTCACGCCATAGTCGTGCACGCTCGTCCAATAGAAAAACTTGCCACCCGTCCCGCTCCTTTCAATTGCTCCACTCAAGAGTTGTCGCCTTCTTCCGGTCGAACTGCACAACATTTCCCTCGAAGAGCAAGAACGAGGCTGTTCCTAGCTCGTGGCGAAACTGTACTGCGTCGGCGTCCCCGTAGCGGTTTCTCCCGCCTATGCCGTCGAACAGTAGGACCTGCTTCGGATCAATCCAGTCGCCCCCAAACATGTCGGCGTCCAACTCCGATTTGTACATACTGAATGCAGCGTTCATTGAGAATGCGAATTCTTCATCCACTTCGGGACACCGGAAGTTTTCCGGAGATGAATAAGTTTCAACACCATCAGTCCATTTTTCGTAGGACCAGGCACCATGGTCGGAATTGTAGAGCGTTAGCGCCCGCTGCAGGTTGCTTAGGTTGGTGACACATGTGCGGCGATGGGCCTCAGCACGCGCTCGTTCGAAGACGGGGAAAAGCGGATACGGCGCAACGCTTATACCGAGAAGCAATAGACACCCAAGGGTGAACGCAAATATGCGCCAGGCAACCGGCCGATTCGCAGACGACCATCCCCAAAGCACCAGCGAGATCGCAATTGTGAGCGTCGCTACGAGGGCCAGTACAGGAATAAGGTAGTGCATTGCGGTCCGCTATCCACCGCCATCGTTGCGTCGACCCTCTTCAACGAATCGCGAAAGAGATTCCATTTCCTTGTTCAAGGCCGCAGGGTCCACCTGCATCCATTTCAATTCTTCGGCGAACTCGTCGGTCATTTTGACGAGGTTGGCGATGTCCTTGTGAAGCACTTTCATCTGCTTATACGTAGCGTTCTCATTACCCTGACCCAACAAACGCGCAAGCCTATACCT
>JBDSVQ010000122.1:0-8691 GCA_039927135.1 Fimbriimonadales bacterium
CAACGCAATGGGCGAAGACGGAATCCCAGATTTGCTGACAATAAACCTAAGCACAAATGATTACGTCGGCCACTGGTTCGGCCCCGATTCTCCCGAGGTTTTGGAATTATCCGTCGTTACCGACAAATTACTCGCCGATTTTTTTAGGAAAATCGATAAACAAGTCGGGCTGAAGAACACACTCATCGTTTTATCAGCCGACCATGGCGTGATGCCGATGCCGGAAGAATACGTTAAAAGCGGCATTCCCGGCGGAAGATTGCCGTTTGCCGAATGGAAGAAAGGCTTGGAAGAAGCGATGATGGAAGAATTCGGCGACTCTGCCGAAATCGCGAGCATGACCGACCAGGGCGTTTACCTGAAGTTTAATCCAACCGAAAAGGAAGGCTACGATGAGGACAGTATGGTGATGTTTGTTCGCAACTGGCTGCGCGAAAAGCCGGAGGTTTATGCCGCATACAGCGCATGGGAATTCAAAGAACAAAAGCTGCCGAATACGTCGATCACAAAAGTGATCGAAAATAGCTATCATCCGCAACGCTCGCCCGACGTACACTTTTTCACGCGCCCCGGATACCTGCTCACAAGCTTTGGCTCCGGCGCCAGTCACGGCTCTGCCTGGATTTACGATCGAGCTGTGCCGCTATTAATGGCGGGCCGATGGATCGAGCCTGGCAAGCACATGGACGAATGCGGTCCCAAGGACATCGCCGCGACGGTTTGCGCCGTCTGGGGAATCGTTCCTCCCAGCGGCAGCGTCGGCCGCGCGCTTGCCATTAAGAAGTAGCCTGCTCCGATCAGGACGTTTGTCCTGATTTCGCTCGGTTGCTCATTATGTTGAAGCATTCTGGGGCACACTAAATTGGCGGCAAGCATGCCGCTACTTTAGAGGAGAGAAAGATGAGTGAAACAAAATACGGGGTGACGATATCGCCTCAGATGCCAGAGAACACGCGCCTGCTTGGGAGCTCCGGGCTGTCGCTTACCCGCCCCGAGAGGGGTGATTTTGATCTGGTGCTGGATCCGGTCGGCGTCAGCGTGCCGGACGTAGGCATTCAGGTCATTCCATGCCTAGAAAACGTGCCGGGTTTGCCGCCCAACCTCGATCTTGAGGTGGAAGTCATCGCCGCCATTCGGCAATCGTTCGGCGCGGGTGCGGATGTGCGGTACGCCTGTATTGCAGGCAGTGGCCGCATCGGCGTCTGGATGTCGCCTCCCGCCGACCAAGACGTCATCAACGCCCGCTTGGAGGGTCTTGCTAGCCTCGACCTTGTAAAGGGCAACGAGCTGTACGGGATATTCATTAATTCTTCGTTCATTCGAAAAGGCAGAGAAGGAGTTCCGCCGCCGTCGCAAGGCTCTTTGCACTTCACGGCGATGAAAATCCTGTTCCGCGCTCCCGACAAGATTATTACGAGAGTCGAAGGCTATGACGAGCGGCCATGGCCGGACATCAACTTCACGCTCGATCTTATAGATATAGTCACCGCCAGCGGTGGGCAGATCCAGGTGCAGTCGACCGATGACCTCGATGTCGATCGCTCTTGGCAGCACTATCTCCTGGGCGCAATAATCGGAGCAGCAGGCTTCTTGCATCCTGCCCTATGGTTTATCGGAGGAGTGCCATTTCTCCTCCAGGAACTGGCCATTCGAGGCCAGCGGCCACCACCACAAAATGGTGGTGCCGGAGCCGCCGCTGCATCGTTGCTACCGGGGTCCATCTTCCTGCGAGGCGGCTCCAAAGTGGTGGCCATGTACGACCGAGCTGAAGTATCTGAGGGCGGGCTCTTCGCCGGAGGATCGCTCACAGTCTTGGACCGTGAGCCGACTTGTCAGATCAACGGACCTGAGGGCATCGCTGTCGGTCCCGATGACGACGGTGCTTTGGGCGAATTTCACGTTCGTCGAGGCGACCTGAGAGCTCCCTTGACCATTGCTTGGAGTGCCGACGGATTGGTTGCCAATGCGGACAAAGTGAACACGCAGATCGGATTTTCGATTCCGGTCGGCCAACAGGTAATTAACCGAAAGGTTCAAGTGCGCGTCACCGATGCCGATGGCTTATTCGCCGAGGATGAGATAACGGTTCGATTGCGCCGCGTCACCCATGACCCTTCGCTCCCGCCCGTTTGCAAGGTAAAGCCGTGGTTGCCTCAGTGCAACCCCTGATCCGAATCGCCCTGCTTCCGTCAAAGGCAGCAGGGCAACTTCACTACGCGGTCCAGTAAAAGGGCGCGTCATCCGTGAGCACGCGGCCGTGCTCTTCGACTGCCTCGTACAAGTAGTCCGGAATCGTGAACGTCGCTTGATGGAAGCGCGGTGTGTAGTAGCGCGTCTTCACTCCCCGCTGCGCAAATCGCTGCGCGATATCCGCCTCAGATAGCGCCAACGGATCGTGCTTCTTGCTGGCCAGAATAAAGCCCCACGGCATCATAAACGATGTGACGTGCGCCCAATAGCCGCGCACGATCGGATAGGTCTCCTTCATCTCGGAGAGCGTCTTATAGCAAGATGCGAAATGGTACGGATAATTCGCATTAGCGCATCCGGCTTGCAACACAAACACACCGTCATCACTAAGCGCTTCTGCGCAAATCTGGAAGTACTCTTCAGTAAATAGCTTTACCGCCGGGCCGTCTTCATGCGGATTCGGTAGGTCGCTTAGAATTACGTCGAAATTCGCACCCTTCTGCCCTTCCAGGTAGCCGCGCGCGTCCTCATGCAGAAGCGTTGTCCTCGGGTCGTCAAAAGCCCCCTGATGCCACTCCTTCATGTGTTCTTTCACCATATCAACAAGCTCTTTGTCAATATCGATCATCACTGCTTCTTCAACGGTGTTATGCGTCAGTGCCTCACGCAAGGTCGACCCTTCGCCTCCGCCACAAACCGCGACTTTCTTCGGGTTGGGATGAGTCACCATCCCCGGCTGGCTCATCGCCTCGTGATAAACGTGCTCATCCAGCAGCGACGTTTGAATGTTGTGATCAAGAAATAGCGACTTTCCGAAATTCGGGACCTCGCAAATCTGATACTCCTGATACTGCGTCTCTCCGGACAGCAGCATTTTCTCTATGGTAAAAAACCACGTGACCGCTTCTGTGTGGGTCTCCGCGACGAACATTCCGGTGCTCTGGCTAAAGGACATGGCGGCGAAATGTTACCCGCACTAGTCCGTTGACCACGCGCTCAAGATGTTGGAGTAATCGTCCGTCCACAGCGGCGTGTCCTGCGCGGGCTCTGCCGGCCGCCAGCCGATGAGTTTGTCGGCGTCGGCACGGTCGCGCACGATCACCATCCAAATTGAAGGCCGCATGCCTTCGTCGAATTGCTTCTGGTTGGGTGCCGCTTCCAACGCAAGCGGGACGACGCCGAGGTCCAGCGCGACCTTCGCGACAATCGGCTCGAGGTCGAGCATGCGATTGGAAATATGTAAGGCAACCATGCCGCCCTCTTTCACTTTCCGCAAGTAAAGCTCCATCGCTTCACGGGTCAATAAATGCATGGGGATGGCGTCTGACGAAAATGCATCGAGCACCAATAGTCCGAATTCATTATCGGGCCGCTTCTGCAAAGTGAGCCTTGCGTCTCCCTTTACAATATCGATATCCGCCTTCGAATCGTGCAAGAAAGTAAACAGCTCCTCGTTCTGCGCAATATTAATGACGACCGGATCGATCTCGAAAAACGTCATCTTCTGCCCCGGCACCCCGTACGTCGCGCAGCTGCCCACACCTAATCCGACTAAGCCGACATTTTCGAATTCGTACGCCCCAAACACCTCGCCGATCGGGCTATTGGTGGTGTAATAGGTAAGCGGTTTAAGTGGATTCTCTTTATCCTGAATGCCGTGCAAAGTCGTCCCATGCGCGAGAAGGTTGTAGCGTCCGAACCGCGATTCCAACACCCTGTGGACACCAAAAAAGCTGCGATCTGCTACCAATATCTTGCTATCGGTGCCAACTTCTGCCAAGTGCGCCGCTAAGAAAACAGCCCCGATCCCGAGCGCAAAACGCACCGCGTGGCGAGAAAAGAAAAACACTGCGATAACGGGCAAGCCGATAACGAGCAGAGTGCGCGTAGGACCCGGCGGCAGATCCATCAAGCGCGCAACAATCGCTATCGCGCCCGTGACAGCAAGCGCAAATGCCGCATACAATACGTCCTTCACGAGTTCCGATTCCAGGGTTTTAGGCCGCAGCAGACAAGCAGCGACGACCGCAATCGGATACTCGACCAATGTCGAAAATATAGATGGCGCAATAATCGCGTTGAACAATCCGCCAACCGCGCCGCCAATTGCCAGCCATAAGTAAAACTCCGTTAGGTTTGCCGCCGGTGGCTTCGTCTCAGATAGCCGCGTATGACACATAAGCGCGGCAACTGCGAACGCGAAGCCGTGAATAACTAGAATAACAAAAATGGGCTCGCTCGATTCCAAAATCATAATCATCGCCAGCGGAACGACGATAAGCGGAAGCACCCGCGCCCAAAAGCTAGAGGCAATGCGGTTCTTTTCCGAAAAAGCAATCACGAAAGTCAGCAAATAAACCGCCAACGGAATCACCCAAAACAGCGGCACCGGTGCAACGTTCGTGGTCGCAAAAGACGTCAAGCCCAGCATCAAACTCGAGGGCACAGCCGCGAGTGCAAGCCAGGTCAGCCGTTGCTTCCAAGAAAGCGCAGCCGGGACGGCAGCTGCTACATTACGCGCAGCACGCCCACCAACCAACGCCACTGCAAGAAGCAGGAATACCAAAACGACCAAACCCGCCTGAAACAGTTTCGCCTGCCCCTCAAGCGTGAGCCAAGGCTCTATCACGAATGGATAAGCGCTGAGCGTAAGTAGGCTACCGAGGTTGCTAGCAGCATACAAAAAATACGGACTCACCGACTCGCGACCATGCAAGCGCGCGTACACGTTTTGAATCATGGGAGCGCACATCGAAAGCGCAAGAAAGGCGAGCCCAATCAGCGCGAAAAGCATCCAGATAACGCCGACAACTTCATTGGATTCCGGCACAGCGATGCGCCCCGCGCCGCGGTCGAGCACGCCAACCGATGACGAAAGCGCGATTGAAATCCCCGCAACCAGAACTAGCCCTCCAAACAGACCACCTCCGAGCCTCGATAAACGATGTGCGAGCCAATACCCCGCCAGCAACAAGAGCTGAAAAAACAACACGCTCGTCGTCCAAACAGCCGGCGACCCGCCGAAACGAGGCAGAATCATTTTCGCAGCCATCGGCTGCGCCAAAAACAGCAGCGCCGATCCCAAAAAGATCGTGACGATAAAAAGAAATCGCACTACAACGTGACCGTTTCGAAAAGCTCCGGCATATGCGTTTTCCAGCCCAATTCCCGCTCAATTCGCGAAGCCATCGTTTGCATCGGCACAACATCGCCATGCACCAGATAAGTCATCGCTGGGGGCGCCTTGAATCGACCGAGCCAGTGCATGATCTCGTTAGAATCAGCATGCGCGGAAAGCGAATCCAATTTCCGAATCATCGCACGGACCGGAATCCGGTCGCCCATAATTTCAACTTCGTGTGCGCCGTCGACTAATTCTCTCCCCAACGTGCCAACCGCTTGATAGCCGGCAAACAAAACTATATTATCCGGATCGGCGAGCCGCCGATGCAAATGATGAATCACACGCCCACCACTGGCCATGCCACTCGCGGCAATAACCAAGGCCGGCCCCTTAATCTCATTGATTTTTTTCGAGTCGCCGACTTTACGCGTAAACAGCAAATCTTTAGGACGCAGCGGATTCTTCTTCTCATCTTCCAGCGCCTCCATCTCAATATCGTGATCCTCGTGATGTTTGCTATAAATCGCGGTCGCGTCGATCGCCATCGGACTATCCACGAACATCGGCATCTGCGGCAATCGCCCCGCCAATTGCAATTCGTGCAATAGATAAAGTAAGTCCTGTGTGCGCCCGATTGCGAACGCCGGAACGATCACCATACCGCCGCGCTTTACCGCCTCTAGCATCACACCTTCCAGCTCATCGATCGCGACTTCATTCGAGTGCACGCGATCGCCGTAGGTGCTTTCGACCAGCAGAATATCAGCGGCTTCGATAACCTCAGGATCACGAATAATCGGCGTATTAAATCGACCCAGATCACCCGAAAAGAGCACCTTCCTGCCATCCGGCAAAAAGAACTCCACAAACGCGCTCCCCAAGATATGCCCTGCGCGCCGATAACGCATCACGCACTTGCCGGCCAAGTCGTAATTCTCATCGAAGTCTAAGGTCGAAAGCAGTTTGCAAACGGCATACGCATCATCAGCGGTGTACAGCGGAAGCGCCGGCTTATGCCGAGAGAAGCCCTTCTTATTGGCATACCTCGCGAACTCCTCTTGTATCTCACCGCTATCCGGGAGGCTCAACCTGATGATATCTGCCGTCGCTTTCGTGCAGAAAATCGGTCCCCTAAACCCGTCCTTCCAAAGTTTCGGCAAGTACCCGATGTGGTCGATATGGGCATGCGTGATAATAACCGCATCGATCTCGTGCGGCGCAATCGGCAATGGCTTCCAATTAAGCTCGCTAATCTCCTTTCGGCCCTGAAACAGGCCGCAATCAAGGAGGTACTTCTTCCCGGAAACAGAGATAAGGTGCTTCGACCCGGTAACGGTTTGGGCCGCACCGAGGAACTGGAGGGTGGCGCTCACCGCCTAATCTTACTCAGGCGAAGCCACTCGACCGCGCGCAAGAGCCACCAGCCAGACCACGCCGCCGACAATCATCGCGATCGCCATGACCTGAGCATCGGTAAGCGGAACTCCCCACGTGCTCTCGCTGGAGAAACCCGACCGGAACATCTCATAGACGAATCGCGAGACTCCGTAGATGACAAAAAACAGCGCCCCATACGTGCCCGGACGGCGTGTCGAAAACGTCCGCTTCTCGATCCAAAGCAACAACGCAACCCCCGCGAAAGCCATCAACGTGTCGTAAAGCTGAGCAGGATGCCCAAGGTAAATCGGCCCCGATTCCGGATGCACAGTCACCGCCCAAGGCAGCTCGCAAGGCGACCCATAACAGCAACCGTTCAAAAAGCAACCGATCCTGCCAAAGCCGTGCATCACCAGGGCAGGCGCGGCGACCAAGTCGAAAATCACCGGGAACCGCACTTTCGCGCGCTTGCACCAAATCCAAAGCGTGAGCAGCCCAAAAGCGACGCCGCCATAGCTGGTCATCCCGCCTTCAGTGATTTTTAGGATGTGGCTCGGGTTCTGAGAATAGTAGTCCCATTCCTGCAGCACCCAAAACACTCTGGATCCGATCACGCCCATGATCACAGCCCAAACCGCGAGAGTCGTTAGCGCATCCTTATCGATGCCGTATTTCTCCGACCGTCGCGCGGCAAGCCACGTACCGACGGCGAAACCAATCAGCAGCATCACTCCGAAGCTGCGGATAGGAAACCCGCCTATGTTGAAGAGTTCAGGAAGCACGCCGGGTTAGATTACTCTCTCGCGCGGCCCGCCACCGTCGTTGCCGATCGGCTTCACCGAAACGACGTCTTCCTCGGGCACATCCAGCAACTTCAGCCAGTCCTCGGCAGCGTCGGATTTCGGGAAAATCTCGTTCTCCGAATACTCCGCTTTCACGGCCTCCCGCAAATCGTCGATGCGAACGCCGTGTTGCACCTCGGGCTCCGCAATCGATCGCTTGATAGCGAAGTCTTTGGCACGCTCCACCACCGACTTGATCAGCGCCCCGCTCACCAAATCGCGCCAATGCAAAGTTTCGGTGCCGCCGTTTCGGAAGAAAATGCGCAGGAACTCAGTCTCCGGTGATTTCAGCCACATGTAATTCGTGATGGTATCAATCATGCACTGGCGCAGCTCTTCAGCGTCACCGCCCTCAGCAACCAATGCGTCCAGGTCTAGAGGCGTGTTCTCGTGAAAATGGATTCCGAAAATCTCACGAACCGCGTCTTGATCCGGTCGCGCGATTTTTACTTTGCGGTCGATTCTTTCGGGCCGCAAAACAGCAGGGTCGATATAATCCGGCCGGTTGCTCGTTAAAATAACGACAACGTTTTCCAGCGACACCAAACCATCAAGCTCTGCACAAAACTGCGGTACGATCGTATTCGAAATATTCAACCACCTACCGCTTGACCGCGTGCGCAAAAGGCTCTCCGCCTCATCAAAGAAAATAAACACCAAGCGGCCTTCTTTGGCTTTCTCACGCGCAATCTGGAATATCTCACGCACCATGCGCTCGCTTTCCCCGAGCCACATATTCAGAATCTTCGGGCCACTGACGGACATGAAATACTCCTTCACATCGCTGCCAACGCGTTTGCTATATTCCTGAGTTAGATTGTAAGCAGTCGCTTTTCCGATAAGCGTCTTTCCGCAGCCGGGAGGCCCATAAAGAAGAATGCCCTTAACCGGCTTCTTGCCAAAACGTTCGTAAATTTCCGGATAAAGCAACGGTCCCTCAATGGTATCGCGAATGACACGAATCGCTTCGTCCTGCCCGCCAACCTGATCCCACGAAATCGGCGGAGTTTCCTCAACGTAATAATCCTGAGTTTCCTTCTGTTTATAAACAGCCGTCGCTACTTTGAAATTCGGCTCGATCCGCACTTCATCGCCAACGTCGATCTTTTCGTCCCTAATCGCTGCCCCACGCACAACAATCCGCCCGGTCGTGCCTTG
>JBDSVQ010000123.1:0-4167 GCA_039927135.1 Fimbriimonadales bacterium
CATCGACCTGGAATACAATCTGACCCGGCTGCACTCTAGCCTCGGCTACGAGTCTCCGGCAGATTTCGAAATGCTCAGAGCGGAGGAGCTACAAACAACTTGTGTCTAAATTTATGGGCGCACTTCATCCGCCCGTCTCCATGTGTCACCCTTAACCCAATGTCCAAGCCCCGAGTGATGGTCGCCATGAGTGGCGGCGTCGACAGCAGCGTCGTCGCCGGGTTGCTTGTCGCCAAGGGCTACGACGTGATCGGCGTGACCATGCAGATCTGGCAGGAGAGCCAGACTGACCCGCGGCACGCAGGTTGCTGCTCGCTGGGCGCGGTTGAGGATGCTAGATCCGTTGCGCGGAAGCTGGGGATTCCGTATTACGTGATCAACTTCAAGAAGGAATTTCGCGAGAAGGTGATCGACCGGTTTATGGACGAGTACCTGGCGGGCAGGACTCCGAACCCTTGCATCGACTGCAACCGGCACGTCAAGTTTGACGCGCTTCTGGAGAAGGCCCGGGAGACAGGGTGCGAGAAGCTCGCGACCGGGCATTACGCCCGGATTCGCCGGTCGGGCGACCAGCTTTTCCTGATGCGGCCTAGGGCCCGGGGCAAGGACCAGAGCTATGCGCTTTACTCGATGAGCCAGGAGCAGCTGGCGGCGTCGATGTTTCCGCTCGGGTCGCTGAGCGACAAGAGCGAAGTTCGCGCGATTGCGCGCGATATCGGGCTTCGGATTGCCGATAAGCCCGACTCGCAGGAGATTTGCTTCGTTAGCGAAGCGGGTGGGTACACCGAATTTCTTCGGCGGGCTCGGCCGGAGTCGTTCTCGCCGGGCGAGATTGTGGACACCTCGGGGAAGGTGCTTGGCGAGCACGGGGGCGTCGGGCTGTTCACTGTCGGCCAGCGGAAGCGGATCGGCCTGAATATCGACGGCAAGCCGCGGTTTGTTCTGCGGGTCGAGCCGGTGAACAACCGTGTGGTTGTCGGGCAGAACGAGGACGTTCTGATTCGGCACGTCGAGTTTGACGACGTGCTGGGTCACGTGGATTCGCCGACCAAGGTGACCGGGCGGATTCGCTACAATATGCAGCCGGTGGCTGCGACGCTGTATCCGGGCGAAGTGTTTCGCGCGGAGTTCGACCGGGCGGTTCGGGCGGCGGCGCCGGGGCAGGCGGCGGTGTTTTACCGCGGCGAGTCGGTCGTTGCCGGCGGCGTTATCCGCTGACCTCAACACGATGCGTGTTGAGTCAGAAGGCTCCGGTCGTCCGTCTCAAACACCGTGCCACGCGTTTCAGCCTTGATTACCAGCTATAAGCATGAGCGGTGGCTGCGGGAGTGCGTGGATTCGGCGTTGGGGCAGACGTTTGAGGATTTGGAGGTTATTGTTGTGGATGATAACAGTCCGGATTCTTCGCCGGAGATTTTGCGGTCTTATGGGGATCGGATTCGGTTGGTTTTGAATTCGGAAAATCGGGGGACTTATGGGGTTCTGGATCAGGCGCTGGAGATGGCGACGGGGGAGTTTGTGGCGGTTTTGAACAGCGACGATGTTTGGGAGCCGGAGAAGATTGCGCGGCAGTTTGCGGGGATGGGGGACTGTGCGCTTTCGTACACCGGGGGGAAGTTTATTGATGATGACGGGGCGGAGATCTTTGGTAAGCCGATGGGCTGGGCACCGCCGACGGCGCTGCCCGAGCACCACTTTGCGCGGCTGATCGAGAACAACTACATCATTGCGAGCTCGGCGATGCTGCGGACCTCGGTGGCACGGGAGGTTGGCGGTTTCGACGACGGGTTCAAGAATATCGGTGACTGGAATATGTGGCTGAAGATGGGGGAGAAGGGGCCGTTCGCCTTCACTCCGGGCATCCTCACCCAGTACCGTATCCACGGGTTCAACACTATCGACAACATGGCGGTCAGCGATAGTGAGATCGCTGAGGTCCGCCTGAAATGGGCTGAGCGGGCGAGCCGAAGCACGGACTCGAAGGTTCTCTCAGCGGCGGCGCTTTCCTGGGCGGCTGCCGGTCGACTACTTGCGCGGGCGGGGCGGGGCAGGGAAGGCCGGCGCGCGATTCGCCGCTCAATCTCCATGATGCCGTTGCGCTTCAAGTCGTATTTTCGGTACCTGACTTCGTTCGTGGGTCGTTGATTCCGTCCTTTTGTTTTTGCTCTCTATTGTGTTAAGAAACTGCATTTTCCGAGTGCGAGTTACTAGGTTTTTGCGCGTTTTCGTAGGACCGAATCTTACGAACGGTTCACATGCACACGCGCGGTGAATTCCCCCCATGCCCTCTAAGTCTGAATGCTCACGCGGTTTGGCGCCCGCTCGATTTACAGTAGGTGATAACACTTTTCTTACTCCTACTATAACGGCACGTTAGAGGGCGAATGTCAACCAGTTTTCTCGAAGATTATCGGCCAAATCGACCGAGAAAGCCGTGCAGTGCGCCCTTTGCCATCGCGAAAACGGAGGGCCAGCGGCTCTGGTGGTAGAGCAAGTACTCCCTGAACTTTGCGATAACGAGGCGTCTGCGTTCGGCGATGATTTCTGGGAAGACGTCTTTGTAGCGTCGCTTCATGAAGAAGTAGTTGCGCACGATGTAGTAGAGGCGCTTGGGCGGATGCCAGCCGACGAGTGTGGGTCGGCCGCGAAGGGTCAGGATTGACATCAAACGGCCGGGCTGGTGTGGCAGGTAGGCGTTCACCAGCCTTACCACACGGTAGCCATTCTTGCGAGCGTTCAAGCAGTAGTCGTGGTCCACTTCGTCGATAAACAGCTCGTCCGCAAAACCGCAGATCTTCTCCCAGACAGCAAGGTTCGTGAGGCAGCCTGACGTCATGACCATTTCCAACTCCCGAACTTCGCCTTCTTGGGGCCGAGGCAGGTCCCTGCCGTCGGTGCGGGGCGCGATAATCGCGGTGCCGTTTTTGTCGCCAAAGGCCTTGAATGCATCCAAGTAGGTGTCAAGGTGCTCGCGGTCGACGTCGGTGTCTTGGTCGAGCGTGAAGAGCCACTCGTAACCTAACTCCCTCGCGCGCCGACAGACGGCGTTGAGCGCGGCAGCGATTCCCTTATTGCCCTTCATCGAAATCCAATCAACGCCAGGCAGCGGTTCGCGCGGGGGTTCGGAATTGTCAGCGACAACAACACAGTCGAACAAAGTCGTGAGATGCCGCACGTGCTCTAATTGCTCCGCATTCGGCTGGTAGGTGACGACGGAGGCAGCAATCTTGCGGGACTCGCCTGAAGTATTTGGACCAACCTGCTTTGCGGGCTCGGTCGCTCGGACTTCGCCAGCACCCGTTTGATAGTGCTTTCTCCACTCGAAACTTGCAGACTCAGAAATCGCCTTTAGCGCAGGGTTGTCGTCGAGACTCTTCTTCGACGCGAAGAGAATCGGCATATGGCCTGCGTGCCCGAAGCCCTTTATCGCAACACACCCGCGAATCTCGAACATGCTGATCCAGTAGTCCTCAACTTGCGTGGTTATCTCGCCCGGTTTGTCCTTGCCGGGGACACCACTCTCAAAGATCGTCAGGGATGCGAATTCGCTCAGATAGTCGATCCAATCGTCGGTGTTCGCCAAAGGAAGTCCGTCGCAAAACCCGACGCAAATGCACAGGTCATAGAACGCGTTCTGTTCAAAGGCGGGTTTCTCATCCTCTTCGTCCCAGCCAACCTGAATCCCACGGTTCCTTAGCTCGGTGACGTAAGATTCGGAGTCCTTGCCGAAGGCAAATGCTTGCTTGATATCGTGAGCCTCGCAGGTGAAAGCTAGGGCGGCTTCTGCTTGACCATCGGTCACAGTTATTTACCCAACAGCCTCTTCATTGCGCGGTATAGCCACGGGAATCGAGTTCGCAATGCTGCCTTTTTCAACTCGACTTTACGATAGGCGACCAGTCTGTCGAATGCAGACCGAGCGCTTGGATCCGAAGCGCGCACGACGACGCCGAGACCATTTTCCTCGTTGACAGTGAAAAGCAGATACTGCGGAGCGCCGCGCTTAACAAAGTCCTCAATTGCTGTGAGAACGCCGTTCTTATCGCCACCTTCGGCTTCTGCGTTGTAATGAAATGCGTTGAGGCCGTCATTATCGGAGAGCGGGGAGGTGCCTTGGATGATGCCCTTTCTTGCATGTGGCTGTCTGTGCTCTTGGGGAATCAGTTC
>JBDSVQ010000124.1:0-6285 GCA_039927135.1 Fimbriimonadales bacterium
GAAAAGGTTAGAATAGCTAAGTATTAATGAGTAGTGAAGTCCAAGAACTAGAAACATACGCCAATCAGGATTACAAATGGGGCTTCGTTACAGACGTCGAGCAGGATATGGCCCCGAAGGGGCTCGACGAAAGTACGGTGCGGTTTATTTCCGCAAAGAAGAACGAGCCCGAATGGATGCTGGAGTGGCGGCTTAAGGCGTATCGCCCTTGGCTAACGATGAAAGAGCCGACCTGGGCGAACGTCACGTACGCGCAGATCGATTTTCAGGACATTTATTATTACGCCGCTCCGAAATCGCGGGCAGACGCGCCGAAGAGTCTCGACGAAGTTGATCCGGAACTTTTGCGAACCTATGAGAAGTTAGGTATTCCCCTGCACGAGCAGGAGATGCTGGCTGGTGTTGCGGTCGACGCGGTATTTGATAGCGTATCGGTCGCGACGACTTTCAAGGGAGAGCTTGCCAAGCAGGGCATTATCTTCTGCTCTTTTTCCGAAGCCGTATTAAATCACCCCGAGTTGGTGAAAGAGTATTTGGGTTCGGTCGTTCCTTACTCCGATAATTTCTACGCGACGCTCAATTCGGCCGTGTTTAGCGACGGGTCGTTTGTTTATATTCCAAAGGGCGTTCGCTGCCCGATGGAGTTATCCACCTATTTTAGAATCAACGCCGCGAAATCCGGCCAGTTCGAAAGGACGCTAATTATTGCCGAGGAAGGCGCCTATGTATCCTATTTAGAAGGGTGCACCGCGCCAATGCGTGACGAGAATCAGTTGCACGCCGCGGTTGTCGAATTGGTCGCAATGAAGGACGCGACCATTAAATACTCCACGGTGCAGAACTGGTACCCCGGCGATAAAGACGGCAAGGGCGGTATCTACAATTTTGTGACCAAGCGAGGGAAGTGCCTGGGTGACTTTTCGAAGATCACGTGGACGCAAGTCGAGACCGGCAGCGCGATTACCTGGAAGTATCCGGGTGTGATCTTGCAAGGCGATAATTCGGTTGGCGAGTTTTACTCTGTGGCTCTCACGAGCAATCGTCAGCAAGCCGATACCGGCACGAAGATGATCCACATCGGCAAGAACACCAAAAGCACGATCGTATCGAAAGGAATCTCCGCGATGTTCGGCCAAAACACTTATCGTGGATTGGTAAAGATCAACCGTGGCGCCACGGGTGCGCGGAACCACTCGCAATGCGATTCGCTGCTAATCGGCGATCGGTGCGGAGCGCATACATTCCCCTACCTAGAAGTGAAGAATTCCACGTCAACCGTGGAGCATGAGGCTTCCACGAGCAAGGTCGGCGAGGATCAGATTTTCTATTGCAACCAACGCGGAATTCCCACCGAAGATGCGATGAACATGATCGTGTCGGGATTCTGCAAAGAAGTTTTTCGCGAGCTCCCGATGGAGTTCGCTGTGGAAGCACAAAAACTGCTGAGCGTTAGCTTGGAAGGCAGCGTCGGCTAAACAAACAATATGGCACTACTCGAAATCAGGAACCTACACGCCTCGGTTGAAGGCAATGAAATTTTGCGTGGCGTTAATTTAACGGTTAATGCCGGCGAAGTTCACGCAATCATGGGGCCGAACGGCTCCGGCAAAAGCACGCTCGCGCAAGTGCTCGCCGGTCGCGACGAATATGAAATCACGCAAGGCGAAGTGCTTTATAAAGGCGAGGACCTTTTGGAAATGGATCCCGAAGAGCGCGCAGCTGAAGGCGTTTTTCTCGCGTTTCAATATCCGGTTCAGATTCCCGGAGTCAGCAACGCATACTTCTTGAAAGCCGCCGTAAACGCTATCCGCAAGCACCATGGCGAACCGCAAATTGATGCTTTCGATTTTATGAAGCTCGTCAAAGAGAAGCAGGAACTCGTCGAAATGGATTCGTCGTTCCTAAACCGCGCTGTGAACGATGGCTTTTCCGGCGGGGAGAAAAAGCGAAACGAGATATTCCAGATGGCTGTTCTGCAGCCGACACTTTGCGTGTTGGATGAAACGGACTCTGGCTTAGATATCGACGCGCTAAAAATTGTTGCAAACGGCGTAAACGCGATGCGCAGCGAGAACCGCGCTTTCGTTGTTGTCACGCACTATCAGCGATTGCTGAACTACATCGTTCCTGACTTCGTCCACGTTTTGGTTGATGGAAGGCTCGTCCGCTCTGGTGGCAAGGAGCTTGCGATGGAGCTTGAAGAAAGGGGCTACGCTGAATTTGAAGGGGCAGCCGTCTAAACATGATCGGAGCCGACTTGAAACCGACGGAATCCTGCGGCTGCGAGCAGGTATTTTCGGCTGAACTTCGCGAGCGAGCCGGCGAGATATGGGAGCGCGAAGGCTTCCCGACGACAAAGCACGAAGAGTGGCGATTTACGTCGCTACGCGAGATCGCAGAGACGAAGTTCGAAACGGAACTGCCAGCTGTACAAATCGATGTAATCGATCCAGTCGCGATGCCCGAAGGCGCGGTTTCATTGGTGTTTGTAGATGGTAAATTCGACCCGGATCGCTCTAACGGTGCTGGGCTCCCGGACGGCGTAGTTTTATCCAGCCTGAAGTACGGCATTACCGAGCATCGCGACTTGGTTGAGGCGCATATCGGCAAAGTGATAGCGCTCGACGAAACCCCGTTTGTTGCGCTGAACACGCGTATGACTCTGGACGGCGCTTTCCTGTTTGTTCCGCGTGGCGTTGTTATTGAGCAGCCGATTTACATTGTTCATATTGCGGCGGAGCATGCCTCGCCCACGCTAACAAATTCGCGCAGCCTTTTTGTATTCGAATCCGATTGCCAGGCGAAAGTCGTTGAGAGCAGCATTTCGCTAGGCGCGAAGAATTTGCAAAACACGGTGGCGGAAGTTGTCGTTGGCGACAATGCAGTTATTGAGCACGTTCGGCTTCAGCTTGGTAGCGAAGAGGCTTACCACATCACCAACATGCAGATTGCGCAGCGCCGCGGCGCGAATTTCAAAACCACCGTCGTCACCCTGGGCGGCAAGATCGTGCGGAACGACATCAACGGTCTGCTAAATGGTGAAGGCACGGAGTGCACGATGAACGGTCTGTACGTCGGCCGCGGCGAGCAGCATGTCGACAACCATACGCGCCTCGACCACGCCTTTCCGCACTGCCCCAGCCATGAGCTTTTCAAGGGCGTTCTCGACGACAAATCGTCAGCAGTTTTCAACGGAAAAATAATCGTCCGGCAGATTGCGCAGAAAACTGACTCGAAGCAATCTAACATGAACTTGTTGCTTAGTGACGATGCAATGATCAACACTAAGCCGCAGCTCGAAATATTTGCCGACGACGTCCGATGCACGCACGGCGCAACGATCGGTCGATTGGATGACGAAGCGATGTTCTATCTGCAGTCGAGAGGCATCGCTAAGGACGATGCCCGCAGCCTGCTTGTTTATGCGTTTGCCAGCGACGTTCTTGATCGCATAGGAATCGAAGTTGTGCGCGATACGCTTGAAGAACGCCTTCTCGAGCGCTTCCACAAAACTCCATGAGCACAACCCGCGAGCACGTAGCCTTGAACGTGCCGGATCGGTTTCCGATTCTCGGGCAGCTAGTGCATGGCAAAAAACTCGTCTATTTAGACAGCGCAGCGACCTCGCAAAAGCCCTCCTCCGTGATTGATGCGGTGACACGTTATTACGAGGAATACAACGCAAACGTTCGGCGTGGCGTTCATGCGCTTAGCTATAAATCAACCGAGGCTTATGAGGCAACGCGCGCAAAGATTGCGCGATTCATCGGTGCCTCCAAGCCGGAAGAAATCGTTTTTACGCGTGGCACGACTGAGTCGATCAATTTGGTCGCGGCAACGCTAGGGCAGCAGGTTCTAAAGGAAGGCGATGAGATTCTGTTGACGGCGTTGGAGCATCACGCTAACATCGTTCCCTGGCAGTTGATTGCGCAGAAAACCGGAGCGAAGGTCGTCGCAGCTCCGCTCACAGAAAGCGGCGACGTCGATCTCGATATTTACAAGAGCCTGCTCAACGAGCGAACTCGCATCGTAGCATTTACACACGTTTCAAATGCGATTGGCACTGTGAATCCGATAAAGGAAATGACCGAACTCGCGAAGAAAGCCGGCGCGTTTGTCCTCATAGATGGCGCGCAGTCGGTTCACCACATGCCCATAAACGTTAGAGAAATAGGCTGCGACTTCTACGCTTTCTCGGGCCACAAAATGTACGGACCTACCGGAATAGGCGCGCTATTCGGAAGGGCGGAAGTGCTTGAGTCGATGCCACCGTATCAAGGCGGCGGGGATATGATCGCGAGCGTTTCGTTCGAAAAGACACAGTTCGCTCCACCTCCACACCGGTTCGAAGCCGGCACGCCGAATATAGCTGGCGCTGCGGGGCTTTCAGCTGCCATCGATTTCATCGATTCGATCGGCATGGAAAATATCGTTGCGCACGAAAAAGCTTTGATGCATGCCGCTGAAGAAATGCTGCGCGATGCACCCGGCGTCGCCGTTATCGGAAGCCCAAAACAGCGCGTCGGCGCCATCTCGTTTACCGTCAGAAACGCGCATCCCCACGATGTGGGAACGGTTTTAGACCACGAAGGAATTGCCGTTCGCGCCGGCCACCATTGCGCACAACCACTCATGCGCGCACTGGAACTACCCGCAACCGTGCGCGCTTCGTTTGCCGTTTACAACACGTTGCAGGACGTTGAGTCACTCGGCAAAGCGCTTGTCAGAGTCGAGGAGCTATTCGGATGAGCGAGCTTCTTGCCGACCTTTATCAGGAGGTCATTCTCGATCACTCTCGTAGTCCGCGTGGCGTTGGCGAAGTCGAGGATAAAACGCACTCGGCCTTCATAAGTAATCCGCTATGCGGTGACGAGGTCTCGATCTCGGCACGCGTCGTTGATGGCGTGATTCAGGAGGTCAAGCACCACTCCACGGGATGCGCGATTTGCGTAGCATCGGCCTCCATGATGGTGGAAGCTGTGCAAGGAAAACCAACAGAAGAATTCAGGCGCGATTCCGAAGCCTTTTGCAAACTTGCGCGTGGCGAATCCGATAACATCGAAGGCAAGCTGATGGCGTTTGCAGGTGTTTCGAAATTCCCCATGCGCGTAAAATGTGCCACTCTCCCATGGCACGCACTTGAGAACGCTCTAGATAAATAATGGAACAGAAAACACCCCTAGAAATGTTGCCTCTGCAAGGCGAGGTCATCGAAGCGATACGCAGCATTTACGACCCGGAAATTCCGGTGAATATTTATGAGCTTGGCCTCATCTACGATGTCATCATCGATAAGTCGGGTGATGTTGTCGTGAAAATGACGCTGACGGCCCCCGCCTGCCCCGTAGCTGAAACGCTGCCGGTCGAAGTCGAAGAGAAGGTTCGCCAAGTGGAAGGCGTCAAATCGGCGCGTGTGGAGATTGTATGGGATCCGCCGTGGGACATGAGCCGTATGTCCGATGAAGCCAAGCTGGAACTCGGGTTATTCTAATTATCGATATACTATGAACGTGATTCGCAACGCTTGTACGCTGATGGCGTTGCTGCTGCTCCTGTTTTCAGGCGCATCGGCAGTCCGCGTGTGCGCGTGCCTCGATGCGATGAAGGACGCCGCCAGCTGTTGCGAAAAGAAGATGCCTTGCTGCGACGGCGGCGAGTGCAGCGCCCACCAGGGCCAAAACCTTCGCGCCGACCTTGCGATCGAGTTGCTCAAGGCAACCGATTCCGTTCAATCTCTGCCCTATCTTAGGCTCCTCGTGGTGCCGCTCCCAGTCTTAGCGCCGACCGTTACGCATGTTCCGCAGGTCACCCGCGTCCGCGGGCCGGATATTGATTGCCGGTCACAACGCGCTCCTCCTTACTCTCGCTAACTAAAAGCGGGCCGGTCTTGTTCGGTTCGCCCTTTCGTCGTTTAGCTGTCGACAATAGCGAGGTATGGCCATGGAGCCTGTACAAAAACGAACAAATCGAATACCCCTAATCCTAAGCGTGCTTGCGCTCACTGCTGCGTTCTTTGTTGTGCGCTGGATTGTCATCAACAACCGTGCTGCAGGAGCGATGACGCCGATCGAAGCTCAAGCCATGGACATGACCGCGATGAAGTCCCCGCCCGGCGTGTTTCCGGTCGGCGTGGAAACGGTCGCCCGAGGCTCGGCTTCAAGCAAAGTGACCGTGCCGGGTTCGGTGGTCGCGCTTTCGGACGAGGACGTCGTGGCGCGAATCGCCGGCAGGGTGCAGCGTGTGCTGGTATATCCGGGAGACCGCGTAAAAGCCGGCCAGCTGCTG
>JBDSVQ010000125.1:0-9379 GCA_039927135.1 Fimbriimonadales bacterium
CGATGAAGTTAACGAGCGCGAGCTAAAACCCGGAGTTTCTGTCGGCCTGGTTTGGACTCCTGTAGGTGGAGACATTATTTTCATCGAAACGGCGGCAATGCCGGGCCGAGGCGAATTACTGCTAACAGGGCAACTCGGCGATGTAATGAAGGAGTCAGCCCGAGCCGCCCTCAGCTACCTACGAATGAACGCGCAACGCCTAGGCATCGATCCGGATCTCTTTCAAAAAACTGATATCCACGTGCACGTGCCGGCGGGTGCGATTCCAAAGGACGGCCCCAGCGCCGGCGTTACGATTCTGACGGCAATGACCAGCTTATTTACGGGAAGGTCAGTACGTCCTCGTCTCGCCATGACAGGTGAGATAACGTTAACCGGCCAGGTACTTCCCGTCGGTGGAATCAAAGAGAAAGTGCTTGCCGCGCATCGGGCAGGGATCCATAAGATTCTGCTTCCGGCGAGAAATGAAAAGGACTTAAAAGAAGAGGTTCCGGAAATCGTTCAGAAGGACTTGGAAGTCCAATTCGTGAGCGAAGCCAGCGAAGTTTTAGTAGCCGCTTTCGAACAGCCTGCCAAACGTCCAGCCCGAAAGAAGTAGACGAATCCATCCTGATGTCGAGCGAAAAGCGTAAGCGCGTAGAAATTCTGGGCATCGGCGTGGACAACGTCTCGATGGAGGACACGCTTGAAATCCTTGCCTCCTTCGTAGAGGAGGGAAAGCCACGCGTTGTTGTAACGGCCGACGCCGCCGGTATTGTCGCCGCTCAGTCGGACGAAGAATGGCGATCAATTATGCTGAATGCAGACCTTGTCACCCCAGATAGCGTGGGCGTGCTCTGGGCGGCGGACCATGTCGGCTCACCGATTCGAGAACGTGTAAGCGGTGTTGATCTTGTAGAACAATTGGTGTCGCGCGGCTATGCGGTGTATTTTCTGGGAGCTGCACCCGGAATTGCAGAAGCCGCAAAAGTTAAGCTCGCTGAGAAGTATCCATGTGCAAATGTTGTGGGTACGCAAGACGGGTTTTTCGACGACTCGGACCTACCTCAAATCATCGCCCGGGTACGCGACGCAAACCCGCAGGTGCTTATGGTCGCCATGGGAATCCCAAAACAGGAGAAATTCATCGTCGCGCACTTAAACGAAATCGACGCCGCGGTGAACATGGGGGTCGGCGGAAGCTTCGATGTCCTCAGCGGTAACGTCAAACGAGCGCCGAAATTGCTTCAGAAGTTGCGCCTAGAGTGGCTCTGGCGATTGATACAAAACCCCAAAAAGTGGCGTAAGGTTGCGGCACTGCCAACATTTTGGTGGATGGTGATGACCTCAGGGCGACGGCGCAAATCGCACTAACACAAACGAATCGCCTTCGTAAATCACTTCCCCCATTCCCGTGTAGAAATCGCGCGAGGGTACCCGTGCCTGGGCCGCAATCTCGGATGTCGGTGCCACGATGTAAGTTGCCCCGGAATCGCGCATGAGCAGGTACGCCGATTCTGCGGTCGCATTTTGGGAAAACAAGTCATTCATTACCCGCTGCCTTCGCGCTAAGTAATCGGGCGTCTCGCTCCAATGCCCTGCAAACGTCTTTATGCCACCCCACCCGGAAAGGACCGGATTTAGGTCAGGTATGGCAATGGCATAACCCGTCGGATTGTCGAAGTCATCGGGCACTGCAATACCGGGCATCGCAATAACCGCGTCGTTCGAATTGTCACGCTCGCGAAAGAATCGCGATATCTCGCCTATTTCCGCCGGCCAGTAAATGGACTGCATCGTGGTGTTACTAGTGTTGCGCGTTGCCATACCAGTCTCTCTGGCGAGCCAAAAGATACCGGTCGCCCCTAATGCAGCAATGACCAACACATACACATAGCGCATGTTCCGAAGGGCAGCTACGCCACTCAGGCCCACGGCCGCCGCAATTCCAGCAGGAAGCGCGAGAGCCATCGCAAGCTTACGCTGAAAGAGCCCAGGATAGTACAGCGCGATAACGCCCACAACGATCCACGCAAACAGCATGCCGTATATCGGTGATGTCGGCCGGTACATCCAACAAAGCGCCACAGCTATGACCATCAAACCAACAAACAATGGCATCGACGCCCACACAGAATCCATCCTGTAGGCACTAAGGGTTTGCAGGACGCCGATCGCGCCAAACAACCCCGCCGCCCCAATAACCGCAAACCGATTGCCCTTTTTCCATAAGCCGAAACCCGCTAGCAATAGCGCAGGCGATATACCTAGCAGCACCCACCAAATCGGCGCGGATATCGTAACAGTATCGGCGCGCGAAGCAAAAACCGGATCGATCGAGCGAGCATAAACAAACCAACCCAACGCGGGTACCGCGCCCAAAGCCATCAATAAGGCCCTGCCAAGCCAACCGAGCCAAAACTCTTTAGCCCCAACCATTGCTGCGAGAAATCCGATGCCCACCAGCGCAATCTGCAACGTGTCGTACGTGTGGATATTGGTGAGCGCAAGCAGCGCGGCGCCTCCCAAAGCAACCGGTTGCCAAGAATCCTTCGCCTCTAAAATGCACTTCCAAACCACCAATATCAACCACAGCGCCGCGCAAAAGAGGCCGTTCTGCATCAACGAAGGAAATACGAAGGCCTCTGGCTGCCAAACGTCGATCGGTCCATCGAAACCGTAGTTTCGCCAAAAAAAGAACCCGACGCCCGCTGCAAATATACCAAGAATAAATGCCGGCAAGCGTACGCCTTCGTCCAAATAACGCTCTACTAATCGGAACAACGCAAGCAGCGCGAGAAAACCGAACAGAAAGCGAAAAACGTGCAGCGCAATTGGTATACCGACGGCTTTCGCCAGCCAACCCGCCGCAAGGAAATAGAGATGTATCGTCCTTCCGGGCTGCTCATCCGTCGTAAAACGGTTCTCGAAAAAGAACCTGCCCTCTTGCGCCTGCTTCGTCCAAGCGGCATAAACCGCGTGATCGTCGTAATTGCTATGGACGCCAAGGTATACGGTCTCTTCCGGCTGTATCGCAAGCGCGAATAAATAGGGAAGTGACGCAGCGAATAGTGTCGAAAGCGTAACGAGCCAAAACCACTTGGGCAGGCCTTTCACGGAGCTACTTCGGCGGCTCTTTTCCGAGCTGGGCGTAGATATCCAGAATCAACTGCCGATTCGTCTTCGCCTCGTCGTTCGCCGGATCCAACTCCAAAGCTTCGTCATAAAGCTTTAGCGCCATCGGATACTTTTCAGGAGGGCCGCCGCCCGCCATTACGTCAGTCCCGTAAGCGACCGTAGCGGCAACGTACGATTTCTTGTTTTCTTCGCTTTTGTCTTCCGCATACGCAGCTTTGAACTTGGCATACGAATGCTCGAGCGCTTCCCTTGGGATGCGTTGCTTGGCCATAGGCTCCGGCTTTGGGTCGCTTGGCTCAATCGTTGCGCTTCCGGTCTGTTCGCAACCGACGAGCACAAGCGCTACCGCTAAAAAGGGCAGAAACTTCACGGTGTGTATGTTACCGGTTAGTCGCGCGGTTCGGGCATTTCAACCGAGTAAGGACCGATGACGGACCTATCCGGTGAGGCATGCTCATCAATGACTTCGTTGTCGGTGGAAACTGCGATTTCTTGTGTGGGGCTCAACATTGAACAACTCCTATTTGTTACAACGCGTGGTGACCCTACTTTGCTCCGGGAATCTCATGAGAATCTATCCCGCCGTCGATCGAAGTCCACGCAACGAAGCCGTTCTTGCTAGCTGCGGCACCCCAGTCCCCGTCCTTGCTAACCGCAAACACCGCACTTACCTGCTCGCGCGTTGCCGGCTTGCGTTCCACCATCATGCCGATCGCCTTATCGCACGCCTCTTGCGCGCTCATTCCGGCACGCATAAACTCCACAGCTCGGAACGAAAGCATAAACCGCCAGATATCTTCGCCGGCGCCTGTCGCCCCGGCTGCCCCCGCATCGTCATCTGCGTAGAACCCGCCGCCGATAATCGGAGAGTCTCCCACGCGACCTGGCAATTTCCAAGCCAATCCGCTCGTGCTGCATGCCGCGACCACGTGCCCGGGCTCCTCGCGCCCGACAATCGTGACGGTGTCGTGAACCAAATGCGCGACCTCCGCCTCGTGCCTGTTCTCGCGCCAATCCTCGTAGCGCCGAAGGCTGTTTTCGGACTGCAACGATCGCCTCTCGAACCCGTTCGCTAGCGCGAACCGAACAGCCTGGTCACCCGCCAGCAAAACGTGCGAAGTCGTCTCCATCACCTTGCGTGCCACCGAAATCACAGGGACGATGCCGCGCACCGCGCAGACTGCTCCGGCTTCCAGAGTCCTTCCGTCCATAAGCCCGGCATCTAGTTCTTGCTCGCCGTCGGTGTTCGGTAGCCCTCCGAGGCCGATCGCCTGAAACTTGGGATCCATCTCCACCTCGATAAGTCCTTCCTCGCACGCGGTCATCAAGTCGTGGTTCAGCGCGTAGCTTTCGGTCGCGCGCCGAATACAAGGGCCTCCGGCATCGGGCCAGGTGGAAACGAATACTGTGGACATCGCCGGGAAGTTTACATCGCGTATGCTAAAGCCGATGGCGAGGTACGCATGGCTGGGTTGGGCATTGCCTGTCGCGCTCGTGCTTTTCCTCAGCCTGCGGCAGATCGGCACCGCCGATTTCTGGTGGCAGTGGTCTACCGGCCGCTGGATTCTCGACAACGGCATTCCAACGCACGATCCCTGGCTAACAACTGCCGAGCCGCGGTCCTGGATCGAAACGCGTTGGCTTTATTGCGTTGCGCTGTACTGGTCTTTTGAAAACGTCGGCGCTTGGCTGCCGATCATCGCCGTCGCGGCAATCTACGCCCTCGGAGCGGGTTTCGCCTTGCGTGCCGGCAATCGCGCTGCGCCGTCATGGATCGCGATTGCAGGGGTTGGCTTAGCAGCTGTTGCAGGCAGGCGGTTCGTCGTCCGCCCGGAAGCGTTCACCTTTCTGTTTCTAGCCGCCACACTTTGGCTGATCATCCGAATGCGAACCGATCGCCTCAAATCGGAATGGGGAGTGTTTTGGATCGGTGCGGTTCAGGTGGTTTGGGCAAACACGCACGCGTTGTTTGCGGCAGGCACCGGCTTATGCGTTGTATGGCTAATCGTCGAAGCGGTATCAAAGGGCAAGCTCTGGAAAGCTGCGCTCGCCGCCGTCGCGGTTTCGGCCGTGGCAGCGCTCATCAATCCTTACGGAGTGCACGGCGCACTCTTCCCGTTCGTGCTGCTTGAAGAACTCCACGTTGGTGCTTACCGCAACAACATTGTCGAGCTTCGTTCCCCGTTTGCATTTGGATTGTCACCGTCGCTCATCGCGCACATGGCTCTCGCGGCGATGGTTGGTTGGCTCGCAATACGAAAGCGTGGTGACACGTTTTTGTTGTTGGCTTGTGCCGCAACCTTCTATTTATCGGTTACCGTTGTGCGTAATGCGCCGCTATTTGGTTTATGCGCCGTGGCTTACATTAGTACTTGCGACCTAAAACCGCACAAAGCGCCGGCTTGGCTCGCTACTTTGTGCGCCGCTGCAATTGCCTATTCCTTTGCCATCGGTGCGTGGACACTCGAAGACCGCCTCGGCCTCTCACTCGACCGCAGCCGGTACGCCCTTCCATCAGCCCAGACACTCGTTAATGAGAAAGGAGAAGTGTTCAACACCCTTGTAGAAGGCTCGCTGCTCATAGTGCAACGGCAACGAGTTTTCTCCGATCCACGATTGGAGGTGCTCCCGCAGGAGAGATTCGTCGAGATGCTGGACTACTCTCGCCTAATAAAACCGATCCCGGAAAACTTCACGGTGTTGTTGCTAACCGTCGATTGCCCACTCACGGCGAAAATTATCAAGGACGGTGGGTGGCGCATCACGGGAATCGACCCACTCGGCATTGCGTTCGTGCGCGAAGATGGAGCGACCATCAATCCGTCCGAAGTCGTAGCAATGGCGAGTGAAACCATTGACCTAAACCCACCTGAATTCTCGTTTTTCAGCCGAGCCAAATCACCGATCCCCTATCGTCGTCTCGCCATGCTCTTCCATAACATTGGTGAAGAGAAGGCAGCCGCGGACATGCGCGCCCTAGCGCGCCGCGTGTACCCAACTCGCTAGCGGGTACACTGCGCGCACAACCCAATCCCATTGTCGGGGGTGTATCAAATATGGACGCCAGTTACCTAAACTCAAATCTTTACGCTTTGCGCCATTCAGCAGCGCATCTGATGGCACAGTCCATCCTCCAACTTTTCCCTAACGCCAAGTTAACAATCGGCCCACCGGTCGAGAACGGCTTTTATTACGACGTCGACTTCGGCGATGAGAAGTTCACGGAAGCCGATATGGAAAAAGTCGAAGCACAAATGGCGAAAAATGCCGAAGCAAACTACGACATCCAGCGTGAAGAGGTATCGCGAGACGACGCGAAAAAGCGCATTACTTCGCTTCATCAGGAGCCTTATAAAACGGAGCTGCTCGACGATATTCCGGAAGGCGACGTCATCAGTTTTTACACGCAGGGCGATTTTACGGACCTCTGCCGGGGCCCGCACGTGCCCTCGACGGGCGAAATCAAGCACTTCAAATTGCTAAGTATCGCCGGAGCCTACTGGCGGGGTAGCGAGAAGAACAAGATGCTCACGCGCGTATATGGAACGGCATTCGCATCCGCCGATGAACTCGAGCAGCACATCGTAAATATTGAGGAAGCCAAGAAGCGAGACCACCGCATTTTAGGCAGGGAACTCGGCTTGTTCATGTTCTCAGCTAACGTCGGGCAAGGCTTGCCGCTATGGCTGCCGAACGGCGCGGTATTGCGCGAAGTGCTCTCCGATTACCTGAAAGCCGAGCAAGTCAGGCGCGGATATAAGCCAGTCGTTACGCCGGTAATTGGACAAAAAGAGCTTTGGGTTAAATCGGGACACTGGGAAACATACGCCGATAAAATGTATCCCCCGATGGACGACGGCGAGCACCAATTCGTTCTCAAGCCGATGAACTGCCCATTCCACATCGAGATTTATGCTTCGCAAATGCGAAGCTACCGTGATTTGCCAATTCGCTATGCGGAATTCGGCACGGTTTACCGCTACGAGCAAAGCGGGGAAGTGACGGGCATTTTACGAGCGCGCGGATTTACGCAAGATGACGCGCATTTATTCGTCACGCCCGACCAACTCGAAGAAGAATTTATTCAAGTCGTCGAATTGATGCGTGCCACACGGGAAAAGCTCGGTCTGACGAATTACACTCTCCGCGTAGGAACTCGAGATCCGGCGAGTGCAAAATACATCGGGGAAGACGACAACTGGGAGCGCGCTGAAAACGCGATCGTAAACGCATGCAAAACGCTGGGCCTTGATTACGAAGTCTCACCCGGCGACGCCGCGTTTTACGGCCCAAAGGTCGACCTCATGATCAAGGACGCCTTGGGAAGAACGTGGCAGATGGGCACGGTCCAAGTCGATTACAATTTGCCCGAGCGCTTCGGCCTTGAGTACATCGGCGAAGACGGTAAACCGCACCGCCCGATTCTTATCCATCGCGCACCTTTCGGCTCACTCGAGCGTATGATCGGCTTGCTCACGGAGCACTACGCCGGGGCTTTTCCGCTCTGGATGGCGCCGGTGCAAATTGCAATCCTACCGATTGCAGATCGCCATGCCGAGTACGCCGAGTCGGTCAAAGAAGCGCTCTGGTCGCATGACCCGAAGTTACGAATCAACGTTGACGACCGGCGCGAGACGCTTGGCAAAAAGATCCGCGAAAACCAGGGACAAAAAATCCCGCTGATGCTGATCGTCGGCGACAAGGATATCGAGAACAACACAGTCTCGGTCCGTTCCAGAGAGGACGGCGACGTCGGCGCGATGTCGGTCGACGAGTTCCATGCTAAGTTGTTTATGGGTCAGTAGCTTTCGCCGTTTTCGGAAGGAGCAAACCGCTTCCCCAAACCACATGAGCAACGTCAGCCCTAGGGCAATCACGCGCATCTGGGAAGTGTGATAGACTAAGCTTGAGGCCAAAGATGATCTAGATGGGTTGCTTTCAGTCAGACCGCCAACTTTTGCGGTTCCCCTACAACTACGGAGAGGATCGACCCTCGACGGCGACCCCGATTGACTCTCCGCCACTCTTCTTAAGCAATTCTCCGGAGGAGGTTACTAGCGGTGCCGTCAACATGCAAAACTTGTACAGGGTCGAGTTTCCGTTATCGATTCTTCCCAAGCGCCACCGAGCATTCGCGAGCACGAACAATGGAGGACTCGGCTTCGCTAGCGGTATCGCAGTTCAAGACTTCGGCACTACTGGAGCACTTTCTCCACACGGCCTGTGTCTTGCAAAGACGCAACTTTACCAGACCCTTAACCCTGTTTCCGGGACGACTACTTTTGGTCCAATTGAGGCACCATTGTGGAGCAGATCATTGACGCCAAATGAAACAGCGGGCTGCGTAATTGAGTTCAATGTATCCGGGGCCTCGTTGAGTTCGCTTCGACTTAGGACGGTGGCAACGACCCCAAACATGTCTCCCCACCTTGGGGCGTAAGTTTGCGCAGATAACCGTGGGCCATCCGAGAGGTCACTGGGACCACTCCGCGATCGTTGCAAATTGCGGAAGTTTTGATTCAACAGTCACACCGACTAGGGTGACAAAAGACGTAGTTTGTTGCGCAGAATACGGTCCAGAAGAGAACGCGTTTCCTGCCCAGGGAGACGGCACCGTCAATGAAGGTCTTTTAGGAGTTGACTTGAACCACCAATTCAGCGTTGTGCATGATCCCGAAAGCATAGGTTTTGTGCACGCCGCGATCCTGGCGATGAAAACAGGAGACCCCACGCCTTTTCCATATTTTGGTGCAGCGGAGATCTCGCTTTGGGAGGATCGACCGGATTTGGGAGCACTTCCTATCGTGTGGTCCGATCCGAACGGTCCAAACCGTGCCATCAATACTGCCCTGCTAACTGACAGTGGTCCCTTCGTTTGCTTCGACGCCATTCCCAATGACGCTAAACGTTCGAGTAGCAAACGCCGGAGCCGCGACGATGCCCTTCTTGCTGCTGTTGTCAAACCTGAGTATTGGAACGGCTCCATAGGGCAAGAAATAGTTTAAGTGAAGTAATCCGTATGGTCACATTACTAATCGTTACAATAGTCCTTTCGAGCCCGCAAGTTCCTGGGGCGAAAGAAATTCGTTTGCTTCCGCGACAGGATATTGCTGAAGGGCTGCAAAGCCGCAATGAGCGAATGCAGCATATAGCCGTCGTTTCGGACGATGGTGCGGCTGTGTTCGCTCATGTAGGAAAGGTCAGACGGTTCCTGCTCGATATCCAAAAGCCTGCTCCGCGAGAGGACATTTTCTACGCATAT
>JBDSVQ010000126.1:0-2999 GCA_039927135.1 Fimbriimonadales bacterium
GCCGCTGCGAAGATCCCAAAGAAGTTTGTCACAAACTAATCGAACCCGTGGCGAAGTTTTTAGATCGCGCGCGTCAGGCCAAAATGTTCATCATGTACACCGCCGCCGACCGTTACAAAGGCACGCCGGACGCCAGAATGCCTCATGCGTTCAAGCAGCGCGCCGACGAACCGACAATCTTTCCGCCGGCGTTCGACAAGTTCTACAGCGGCGAAATGCAGCCGATGTTGCAGCAGCACGGCATCCAAACCGTCATCTGCTGCGGCGCGTCGAGCAACCAAGCGGTGATGTACACCGCCACTGCCGCCGTCCGCCCCTTCGGCTACACCTGCGTGATTCCGGTCGACGGTCTAATCGCCCGCGGCGACTATGAACACGAGTTCACCCTGCACCAATTCACCATCCTGCCCGGCGGCGCCGCGGAGAAATTTCGAATCACGACATTCGATCAGATCACGATTTCGTGAAACCGGTGAGTCTATCGCGAAATGCGCAGGGCACTCGATACGTCACCGAACGCTAAAGCCTCCGCCACGGTGCCGGCACGAGGGAGCGGCCCACGGCCATCGACGAGTTGCTTCAGATTGCCAGGATTGCGCGAGGAAAACATCACCTGATGGCTAGCCTTCACCCACAGTGTCCCCACCGTACTGCCGATATTGCCGGAGCCGATGATGCCGATCTTCATCGGCGACGACATGGTTGACGTCTGACCGCTAACAGCTCTTGGCAGGATTCCGAGTACCAACGCGGCCGCTAGGCCTCCAGCAATACTTCGAAAATTGCGAGTAATCCTAGTCAAGAAAGATCTTGTCGTCATTTCGGTCACCTTGCCAGCGCGATCACGCGCAACTATTGAAGTTTACCAACTCCGATCATTCGTCCCACAGATTAATGCAGACAACGCCGCAACGTGCAAAATCTTTCGTATTGCGGGTCACAACCTGAAGGTCATGAACCAGAGCAGTCGTGGCAATGAGGCTATCGACAACTGGCAAAGGCGATCCCCGCCGCTCCGATTCACCGGTGATACTCCCCCAGCGCGATGCGACGCGTGCGTCTATGGGTACTACGCGACCAGCGAATCTTGCCGTCAGGTCGCGCCGAACCCAAGTCGTCAGCCTAGTTTTACGCGCCGAGGCAGGTAGTTTAACGATCCCCTTTTCGATTTCACCAACCGTCAACACGCTCAAGAAAAGAGTCGATTCCTCATGACCGTCTATCCAGTCTACGACCTGGCGACGAGGACTCTCTTTTACCAACTCGGAAATCACGCAGGTGTCGAGCAGATAACTCACAGCTTAATTTTCCTACCGGTATCCCGGCTACGCCTGAGATCGAGATCGACACCGGCCAGCGGAGAGCTGCGAAAAAATTCGACCAGGCTTCCCTTCGGCCTTGCAAATTTCTTGTAATCCTTCGCTGAGACTACAACCGCTGCATCTTCTCCATGCAACGTAATAACCTGCGGCCCTTCGCTTCGCGCCTTCCGAACGACTTCGGAGAGACGATTCTTCGCTTCTTGTAATTGCCATTTAACCGTAGACATGCAGCCCTCCCCAGTTCTGGCTAGTCTGGCTATAATACCGCTTCGCTACGCCGAGGGAAAGTATACAATAAACCCGAAATCACTAAACTCAGTGACCATGGTAAGCCCAATATGTCGCCTGGACAGAACAATACGTCTAACGGCTTGCACGATTTGAACTACTTGGATGGCCTGATCACATTCCCGTTACTTAGCGCGGATACAATTCCTTGATAAACCCTTCCTTCGCCAGCTGCTCCAATGGCGCCGGATCGTAGAAACGCCGCGCGTCGGCGCCCTTGGCTTTGGGATTGCGCTCGGCGATATCTTCCATCATCGCTTCCATCTCGGGCAAGGTAACCGTCGGGATGTTGCGGATGTAGCCCAACACATAGCTCTTGAACGCGCTCATGAGTAATTTGTTGTCCGTGTTACGCGTGTACTTGCCGAGCACGCGCACGGTGAAGTCGGGATTAGCCTTGGCGTACTTGATGCCTTCGAGGGTAGCTTTCAAGAAGCGGTTAAGCGTCTGTGGCCGGTTGCGAATGAACGAATCGGTGGTGACCAGGGCGGTGCCAGGGTAACGAAACTTCACTTCGCTTAAATTTAGGAATTCCTTGTAGCCCAACTCCTTGGCCTTTTCCAAAGTCGGCGACGATATGAGCCCGCCCTTGATCACGCCCTGCTGCATGAAGAGCAAGATCTCCGGCACACCGCCGGTTTGAATCATCTTGATGTCTTTGTTCGGGTCGAGACCGAACTCCGCCACCGCCTTGCGCAAACCCAGCTCGGTCAAGGAACCGAAGCGAGTAACGCCAAAAGTCTTGCCCTTCAAATCCTGCGCCGTCGCGATATCCGGCGTGGTCACCAGGCTCATCGGTATGACGTTGATGGTCGTGCCGATGGTGATCGCGTCCGAACCGGACAGCCGCGACAGCGCCGCCGCCGCGCCCGAGCCCTGGACAATATGCGCGTCGCCCGAAAGCAACGTGGTAATCGCCTGGGCGCCGGCGACATAAATAACGCTCACGTCGAGACCGTATTTTTTGTAAATACCAGCCTCGTGCGGCACCCAAGTGGTGATCGACGTGGCGGCGATGGACGAATAGCAAACGTTGAGTTTTTCCAGCTCCGCCACCTGCGCGGCCTGAACAGACGTAAGACAGAGCCATAGTCCATGGACAAGCGATAGGAAGAATATCACAAGCTTCATCGAACCTCCGTTATTGCCGCGTCGAAGTGTGCCGTGGCTGAACTTAGAGAACGGGCCAAACCAAGTCAAGGCAGGATTTCCCGCTAGCCCGATGGGCAAAAGATCCTTCGCGTCGTTTGAGTTCACACCCGCCCTTTGATCGGCTCTCGGTTCCATGCCGAGGGATTGTGAGGTTATCGACTGGAAGTCGATTCTTAATTCCGTCATTCCGGCGCAGGCCGGAATCCAGGGTTATTGCCGGCGAACCAAGGACGAAGA
>JBDSVQ010000127.1:0-8437 GCA_039927135.1 Fimbriimonadales bacterium
CAGCGCGCTTGTTTGTCGATAGTGCACAACTAGCAGACCAGAACTTTGTAACAACGCCATCGAACGCGAAGTCCATCGCCAGGATTGTCAGCCGCCTCGACGGCATTCCGTTAGCGATCGAGCTTGCTGCGGCGCGCGCGGCGACAATGTCCACGGATGCGTTAAGCGCGCGGCTAGACGAGAGCTTCAGGATTCTCACCGGAGGCAGCAGGGCTGCATTGCCGAGACAGCAGACGCTCCGCGCGATGATCGACTGGAGCTTCAACCTGCTCTCTGAAGCCGAGCAAGCGCTAATCCGTAGGCTGAGCGTTTTCTCCGGCGGCTGGACCGTCGAAACCGCTGAGAAAGTCTGCGCGGACGGCAACACGATCCACGAGGAAGATGTCCGCGACCTCCTCTTGCAGCTTGTGGGCAAGTCGCTCGTGATCTATGAGGAAGCACAGGCGCGGTATCGGCTGCTTGAAACAGTTAGGTGGTACACCCGCCAAAAACTGACTGAGACCAGCGAGGCCGCCGACACGCGCGATCGCCATTTGAAAGCGATGCTGCTGATCGCCGAGTCGACAAAATTAACGGGCGCCAACCAGGTCGAAGACCTTGCGAGGCTCGAGACCGAGCACGAGAACATCCTTTCCGCGCTGGACTGGTGCGACTCCTCCCCAGAGGGCGCTGAGGCGGGACTGCGACTGGTAGCAGCGTTAGGGCGGTTTTGGTACATGCATGGCCACTTCGCGAACGGTCGCCGTGCGATCTCGCACGCATTGGCGCGAGCCGGCGCACAAGTAACGACGCCGCGCCGCGCCGAAGCTCTCGTCGCTGCCGCCCTTTTGGCAAGGGTTCAGGGAGACTTGGCTGCCGCCGAAGAGTTTCTATTGGAGGCGCAAGCCGTCAATAGGGACCTAGACGACAAGCGCGGCTTGTCGACTGTGCTGAACTCGTTGGGCAACGTCAAACGTGAGGGAGGCAGGTTTGATGAAGCGAAGCAGGTTTGGCTCGAGGCGCTGGAGATTCGCAAGGAACTGGAGGACCGCCCGGGGATAGCAGTGGTGCGCGGAAACTTGGGGATCGTTTCGATGTTCAGCGGTGACTTCGAAGAGGCCGAGGAGCACATCCAAGCATCATTGACAGAAGAGCGTGTGCTCCAACGGCGTTCCCATGAAGGCATCGCCCTATCGAATCTCGGCCTACTGAAAATGTGGCGAGGAGACATGGAGGCAGCAAGAACCTACTGCCTCCTAGCGCTGGAGGTGAACCGCGAGGTCGGCACAAAACTGGTCGAATCACGAGACCTTCACCACCTCGGGCAGATCGAACTCGAACTAGGCAATGTGGGACCGGCGCGCGAGTATCTGATAGGCAGCCTGAGGATCAGCGGGGCAATAACAGCGAAGGAACTGATGGCGGACGCCATCGAAAGCGTTGCGGCGTTGATGAACAAGGTGGGCGATCACGCCACGGCTGCAAAACTTGCCGGGGGGGCGGAGCGAATCAGGCAGGAGTCCGGCTGCGCGATGTCGCCGAACGAGGTGGGGCGCTACCGTCGAGAGAACGAAGCGTTCAAGGCTGCGCTGGGCTCCAGTGAGGCGGAGAGGCTCATCGAGATGGGAAGAGCGATGAAATCGTCGGAAGCTTTGGATCTGGCCTTGAGCGCGTTGGCGAATTAACCCATATGGGCGACGGTATCTCTACAAACTTAATTGTATCGTATATAGAAGTAGATGACTTCGCGCCGAGGACATAGCAACCTAAATGCCACCAACCCATCAACGGGCGAGGTCATTGCAGAATATCCGCTTCTAGAGCCGCAGGAAGTTTTTCAAAGGCTTCGTAAGTCGGCGGAGGCTTTCGAAGGCTGGTCCTCCACAAGTTTTAGTGGCCGCGCGAAGTGCTTCAAACGCCTTGCAAAATTGCTGAAGAGTCGTGAGGATAAATACGCCGCGTTAATCACCCAGGAAATGGGAAAGCCAATCACTCAATCGCGCGCGGAGATACAAAAGTGCGCGTGGGGATGTGAGCACTTCGCTGAAAATTCCGAACGATATTTGGAGCCGGAGGTCATTGATACCGGATCATCCTATAGCGGTGTGGTATTCGAGCCACTTGGCGCGATACTGGCAGTGATGCCGTGGAATTTTCCTTTTTGGCAGGTCTTTAGGTTTGCCGCGCCTACCCTGATGGCAGGAAATGTCGGCTTATTGAAACACGCCAGCGATGTACCAGGGTGCTCGCTTGCAATTCACGATGCCTTCCTTGATGCGGGATTCCCGGATGGTGTGTTCCAATCTTTATTGGTGCGCAATTCCGCGGTTAAAGATTTGATCAAGCACCCGGCTGTCAAGGCAGTTTCTCTCACCGGCAGCGAACGTGCCGGTCGCGTGGTTGCAAGTGAGGCGGGTGCAGCCATAAAGAAATGCGTGCTCGAACTCGGCGGCAGTGACCCGTTTATTGTTTTGGATGATGCCGACCTGGAAAAAACTATTGACGGCGCGGTTACCGGCAGAATGCAGAACACGGGCCAAAGCTGCATCGCGGCAAAGAGGTTCTTTGTGACAAAGAAAATATCAAAATCATTTATCGATGGTTTTGCAAAGCGAGTGAAAGCAATGCGAGTTGGTGACCCGATGGACGAAGACACCGAAATCGGACCAATCGTTCGCGAAGACCTACTCGACGAGTTGGACGCTATAGTAAAAGCAAGCGTTGAGCGCGGTGCGGAAGTTGTTTGCGGAGGGAAACGTGTCGACCGCAAAGGCTTTTATTTCGAACCGACGATTCTCGCAAAAGTAGAGCCTGGAATGGAGGTTTTCGACGAAGAGACTTTTGGGCCCATTGCTTCGGTCACGGTCGTACGCTCGGCAGACGAAGCGGTGGCTCTCGCAAATCAAACCCGATTCGGCCTCGGCGCGTCCATTTGGACGCAGAACGTTAACGAGGCGAAACTGCTGGCCGGGAGGATCGATGCCGGCAGCGTGTTTATCAACGGAATCGTAAAGTCCGATCCGCGGCTGCCTTTCGGTGGAATCAAGGCAAGCGGCTACGGCCGAGAGTTATCAGTCGCCGGCATTCGGGAATTCGCCAACGCCAAAACTCTTTGGATCGCGTGAGGGTGCAATCAGCTTAGCGACGTACAGAACAGTAACGAATATCCCGAAGGTGACAACCATCATTGCGCCAACCGGAGAATCAAGATAATACGCGGCAACTAAGCCCGCGACAGAAACAACCATCGCGCTCGGCACTGCAAAGAAAGCAGCCTTTGTCAGGTTATCCATCCAAAGCAAAATTGCAACAGGCGGCATCACGAGCCACGTGAAAACGAGGAGGAATCCAGCAAGTTTTACCGAGGATGCGACAACAAATGCGAGCAGGCCATAGAAAATAAAATCGACGGCTACCGACTGAAATCCACTTTCGCTTTTTGCTTCGGTCGCGGCATGAAACCTGCGCCAAAGAGTTAACAAAACAACGAGAACTACAGCGTAAATAATCGCAGTCTCTCGCACCATTTCCATTGAAACGGTGAAGATGTTGCCGATCAGCATATTCTGCATCTCCTCAAGGCCATGGGCGGTCCTGTTGAGTGCAATGATCGTGCAGGCAGACCCGACCACATAAATAATTCCGATAATCGCTTCGTGCGGAACAGTCCGAAGTTTGAACCTCGTTGCGGAGACGAGTAGCGCGCCAAACAGGCCGAATGCCAGCGACATGACATAAGCAT
This sequence comes from Fimbriimonadales bacterium, assembly GCA_039927135.1. GTDB lineage: Bacteria > Armatimonadota > Fimbriimonadia > Fimbriimonadales > ATM1 > JACDEQ01. The sequence continues at coordinate 3,722 of JBDSVQ010000127.1, forward strand.
GTGTCGACCCAGGCTCGCTGCCCATCAGTAGAGCAAAAGCGGCACCGAGCGCGGCAACTTGGGCGACCGCAAGGTCGATAAAAATAACGCCTCGGCGCACGATGTGCAGCCCGAAAAGGCAATGAACCGGCGACATCACGAGGGAGGCGAGCGCCGCCGGGGTCATTAGGGTGACCAGGTCACGCATGCTATCTCTTAAGTCCCTCTGCTACCTTTGAAACAAGTGAATCGAAAAGAGAGAAGTAGTCTTTCGCGTCGGCTGTTTGACCTACGCTTGCTGCGGCGACAACTACTTTCGCATCTGTTCGATCCGCAACAAATTTAGCATTTCTAGTTGAATAAAACGGCTCTTGAAGCACGACGCGCACAGTTTGCTGCTTTACGATATTTACGACACTCGCCAAATGTGACGGCGTGGGATCGATTCCGGGCTTCGGCTCAAGCTCTTCGGCAACAAACAAGCTAAAACGCTCCATAAAGTACGTCCAGCTTCGGTGATACGTGATGACTTTTTGACCGACGTAGGGCGCCATCTTGCCGGCCCAGCCGGAAAGGTCTTCAAACGTCCCCTTGATTTTAAGGGTCGCGTGCAGCTGTTTGTTCCGGGTCCATGTCCAAAGGTTGTCCGCGCCATAAGCGGTGACAAGCGCGGACCCAAACATCCGCTTGTCTAATTCGCTAGCAAATGAGCGAGCATTGGCTCGATATTTCTCCGCGTTAGCCGGATCGAGCCCCGCCATTTTCTCGCCGAGTTTTGTTGCGATTAGCCTGCCATTGTAAGGATCGAGCCAAACGTGCGGGTTTCCGTAGGGATGAATATCACCCTGGCTGCGCGAGACCGAGCCCGAAGGCCTATCGAGCACAACCGCCCAATCCCCAGCGTGTACATGCCCCTTGCCTCCCCTTTGAACTTTGGAGTTTCGACTTCCCTTCAATATGGCTTCCTCGTATCCAATTTCGAGATCCAAGCCGATCGCAACATAAAGGTCTGCCTTCGCAAGCAAGCTCATGTAACTCGGCTTGGCATCTAGTCGATGCGGATCACGCGCGCCGACCACCAGTGCGGTTACGGTCACGTTGCTTCCACCAATCGATTTCGCGATTGAAGCAAGGTCTTGCGTCGTCGTCACAACGTTCAGATTCGCGAACGCGGGTAATGCCAAAAGGGCCAACGTTGCAATAACAAGTGTTTTTTTCATGAGTTTCTCCTAATACTTATGTGCTGGGTGTTTCCCGATCAAATACTGAAATTGCAGGGTTACCACGTTGCCGCTTCCCGCAAGATTAGAAGCTACGCGCTGCCACTCGAGGCGCAAGTGCTGAAACTCGGTCGCTTTGTACGCAACGCCCAAACCGACTCCGCGGCGTATATCCGAAGTGCCGGGTAATTCGCTGTAATCAGCTTTTGCAGTCCCAAACCAGCGGGGCATAAACTCATACGTAAATGCCGCGAAACCGCCGAAAGTCGATCCTCCGCCCGGCAGGCCGCTATCGGTCCCGTAGGCTTCGGCCTCCAACACCCAAGATCGACCTCGGGTCCCGGGTTGGTATTTCATAACCCAATCCGCTCCATACAAATGAGATCGGCTTCCACCTTCGGTAGGCCCGTTCGCGTACGTAAAGCCGAGCTGCCCACTGGTATCGGGATTGAAATCGAAAAACGTCCGATAGTGCCCGACGATTACAGGGCTATCGAGCCGAGCACCCGAGAATAGCGGCCCGTCATCTGGGTCGAGCAATTCCAATGTCACCTCGTTGAACCGGTTTGTCGGCAGCAAGTAGGAAACCGAAACCCCCGGCGCGGCAAGGCCTTCTTCTCCCAACGTGTCGGCGAGCACAAACGGGATATCGAGGAATTCGTATTGGTCGCGGTGGTTGCGGTTGAGTCTTCCGACCGCCGCCTTGAACTTTCCAACCTTGCCGTCCACACCGTGACCGAAGCCACCGTAGCGCGCGAAAGCCTCTTCGATCTCAATCTCGTATCCTTCGGCGTGCCCCTTACCCTCCTTCTCCTCGCCGTGATGGCGGTGGAGCCCGAGATAAGCCTCCGCTGTCCAAAACGGGTCAACGTCCGATTTGAACCCAAACTCAATCTCGTTTATGGTGATGTGCCGCTCGTCCGGGTCGGGGTGTTGGAGCACTCCCCGAACATCGAACACCATCGACATCTCGATGTTTGACAAGCCGGCGACTCGAGGAGTCGGCTCAGGCAGTGGCGGTTCAGGTTCCTGCAGGGCAGCGTGGCCTATGGCGAACGCGGCGCCCGCAACGGGCAGGGTGAAAGGGATCGGCATGTTGAAAATCTCTCCTAATGCAACGAAGTTGAAATAGATGATACGCAACTTTCAAACTTATTGCAAGATTGCTGCGTTAATTTTCCAAAGATTCTGGGTGTAGAATGGGCGGGCTACTTGAAGAACTCGGACGATCCTGACCCGCTTCCGACCGCTGCTCTGCGGATGGACTCCGACCTCCTCGCCAATGGAAGGTTCGGAGCGAGCGCGCTAACCTGCTCCGAAGGAACCGTCCGGCGCGAGGAATCCGGCATCGTTACCGCTGAGTGGAGCCTCAGCAGCCTCACCGCGATCGAGTTCGAAGAAATCGTCGACGCGGGCCGAATCGTTGCCCGCCAAGACGGCAAACTGATCGAGCTGCTTCGCGGCAGCGCCGCGAACGCATCTTCGCTCGCATCGGGCGCAAAAGATCTGCACCTCATTTCGCAGGGCCTGCCGCCCACCCTTGCCGGAGACAGCCGTCGGCTTTGCCCAAAGTGCCACCGACCGTTACCGAAGGACACGGACGTTTGCGACTACTGCATCAACCGCGGGCAAACGCTTGTCCGTCTGTTCCGTTTCGCGCGACCGTATCGCTGGCACATCGCCCTCAGCACTCTCCTGCTCCTTGTTGGAACAGTAATGACATTGCTGCCCGGCTACCTCATCAAACTGTTGGTCGACGAGGTTTTCGAAAAAGGCCGCAAGGACATCTTCTTGCCGATCATTGGCTCGATGATCGGAGCCGCCCTGATGCTGATGGTTCTCACGATGCTTCGCGGCTGGCTGATCGCCTGGATCGGCAACAAGGTCACTGTCGATATCCGCGCGCGCCTATTCGAGCACTTCCAAGCCCTCTCGCTCTCTTTCTTCGAAAAACGCACAGTCGGCAGCGTCATGTCGCGCATGACCAACGACACAGGCGCCCTCTACGAAGTCCTCGTCGACGGCATCCCCCTCGTCCTTCGCGACGGCCTCATCCTGATCGGCATACCGATCGTTCTCTTCTACACCAACTGGCAGGTAGCAGCCTGGGTCCTGCTTCCCATCCCGTTCATTTTCTATCTGGTCCGCATCTTCCGAAGGCGCATCATGCGTGTCTGGCGGCGCTTCTGGCACGCTTGGTCACGCGTAAGCGGGGCTTTGAACGGCGTTTTATCCGGTGTCCGCGTGGTAAAGGCGTTTCACGGAGAAGACCGAGAGACAACGCGCTTTGCGCGCCGCATCCAAGGCTTGGCCGATCTCGGCTACCAAGCAGAAACCGCATGGTCGGTCTTCTTCCCGATGATTCTTTTCTTGGCTTCGGTCGGCACAGTGCTCACGTACTATGTCGCTGGGCAAAGAGTCATCGGCGGCACGATGTCGACGGGTGAATTCTTTTTATTCGTCACGTATCTCACGCAGATGCAAACGCCGATGCAACAGCTCAGCCGATTAATCGACTGGACCAGCCGAGCGCTCACTGCCGGCGAACGTGTTTTCGAAGTGATGGATACGATCCCGGATATTCAACAGCCGAAAAATCCGGTGCTGCTCGAGAACTACCAAGGCGGAGTAACTTTTAGCGGAGTGCGATTCGGATACGAAAAAGCCTCCGAAGTCATCCACGGCGTCGATCTCGAGGTCCGCCCCGGTGAAATGATCGGTATCGTCGGCCATTCCGGAAGCGGAAAATCAACGCTGATGAATCTGCTGCTAAGGTTTTATGACCCAACCGAAGGCGGCGTGACCATCGACGGCGTCGACACCCGCGAACTAGATCTCGAAGAATTCCGCAACAACGTCGGTGTCGTGCCTCAGGAATCCTTCCTATTCCCCGGAAGCATCCGCTCAAACATTGCATACGGCAAACCAGAAGCCACCAACGAGGAGATTATCGAAGCAGCACGCTCAGCAAATGCCCACGCCTTTATCGTGAAATTCGCCGATGGCTACGACTCCTACGTAGGCGAGCGCGGTCAACGCCTTTCCGGCGGCGAGCGCCAGCGCATTTCAATAGCGCGAGCGATCCTCCACAACCCAAAAATCCTCGTCCTCGACGAAGCCACGTCCAGTGTGGATACCGAAACCGAGCGCATGATTCAGGAAGCCCTAAACAATCTCGTAGAAGGGCGCACGGTTTTCGCAATCGCGCACCGCTTAAGCACACTTAAACACGCCGATCGCATTATCGTTATGGAAGAAGGCAAAATCGCCGAAATAGGAACGCACGACGAGTTGATGGCGCTCGAAGGCACTTATCACAAACTTGTGACCCTTCAGACCGAAATGGCAGCAGTACGTGCGGATTTCCTCGACTACGTCGAAGAGCCCGAAGAAACGACTGCCTAACCCATGTAGCGTCGCGCGATCAGCTTCTTGGCTTCGTCTTCATGCTCAAGAAGCCGCTCGAATAGCGTCAACTGCACCAACGCCCGGGTCTTGTTCAAATCCGTAGGGTCAT
>JBDSVQ010000128.1:0-13147 GCA_039927135.1 Fimbriimonadales bacterium
AGTATTACCCTCGGCGTTGTATATCTCCATTCGAGGACTTTCTGCATCGGCAGCCAACGCAATGCGCGGCTTGCCCTCCGGGTCATCGAGGCTGATCGCGCCCCCATTCTCGTCGCCGAAGATCAAGCCAACCGTCGTGCCGCTCGCGTCGACGATCTCGATCTGCTCTGCCTTCAGGGTCTTAAAGCTATTCGAACGGCATCCTGCGACAAAGCCGATGAGCAAAGAGAAAACTGCGGCAAACACCGCAAGCCGTGCATTACGCTCGGCACGCACAACACGCGCCTCTAAACTGGATTGGGTCATGGTGGCCTCCTTGACGTTAGTAGCTGATTACTACGCCAAGGAGACCCACCAGAGTCTTATGGGCAGTTGAGGAACGCCAACTTATCAATGCCAACGGTCCACGGATACACGAAGGTCGGCCCAGTAGCCTTGTACGAGAACCGCGCCCGTACAGCCTTGTTAGCGCCAACGAACCGGTTCAAATTGCCGGCGGAAACCGCAATGAACTGCGAGTCGGTCGTCGACAGCATGCGAGTATCAACGAGTTCGAACAAGCCGCTCGTGTAGTTGAAGAGCTCGATCTTTTCCTGGATCGTCGCGGCAGAGGCACGAGCCACCGACAGCACGTTGATCGCTACCGGCGTTTGCGAGTCAGCCGTTGCTGTAATCTCTATCTCAACTGGCGCCTGGCTCGAAGTGAACGTGATCCCGGGCCTTAGTTCAAGCCTGTTGTCGTCATCCGTTATAAGGCTGCCCAAGTTCCCCGAAACCTGAACGCCGCGGATCTTCGTGTAGGTCATCGGCGCGATATGGCGAGTCATGGCCTCTTCAGCGTCAAGAACGAACAGCCCGCGGTTGATGTCGCTAACGATAATAGTGCCGCTCGGGAAGTAGCACCAGTTGCTCCAAGCGCCCTCGTACTCAGGAACGTCGCCCTCAGGATGCGTGTCGAACCAACCAACCTCCGTCGGGCTCAGCGGATCGAGGTGAGAGCTAAATATGCGAAGCCCACTCGTGTAATTCGAGGCAAAAATGTAGCCGTCGCGGATATGGAGGTTATGGTCTATCGAAGTGTTGCCGTTCGTATAGTTCGCGACGTACGCTCCGGTCTCTATGTTCTCGATATCGAAAACAATCGTCCTCGTCGTGATGTTGAACGTCGTCTCATCGAACTCGTCGTTGAGATACATGTACCTCATGTCTTCGCTCATCCACGATTGGTGCGTATATCCTTCGTTCGGATAGTGCATCGTGTTGATCAAGAACGGGTTGTTCTTGTTCGTCACATCCCAGATCGTCACCGCATCGAACGCCGAGCTGCTAAACAGAATCTGCCGACCCGCGTAGACGCTCCCCACCGGATACGTGAAGATAAAAGCGTCGTGCGTATAGATGTTCCCCGTCATCGAATTCGCACCGACGCGAACAGGATTGCGAGGATCGGCGAGCGACCAGCAAGTCGTCGTCCCAGAGCTTTCCCGAGAGCCAACCGTATAAAGGAAGCCGCTATCGTTATCCGACCGCACGTTGTGGCTTTGCCCCACCGTGTCGATCGTGCGCACCAGGCTCACCCGGTTCGAAGTCGCGTCGATGTTCGCAAGGTCAATCACCTGAATACCGGAGCCGGACCGTTCGGTAACAACGTACGCAACGTTCTGATAAACCGTGATATCGCCCCACGTGCTGCTGCCGTGAGGGATCGAATCAAAGTAAACGGGAGCATCGGGGTTCGTGATCTCTACAAAAGCCACCTTGTTCGAGCAGCCCATGATCGCATACTCGCGGCCGGACGGCGAAACGTAGCCCCAGCAGTCGTTCCCGCTGTTCGCGTTGAAGCCGGTAGTGGTAAGGTCGATCCGAGCGGCCAGCCGCACCTTGTTGAAGGTGAACTGGGCGTTCACGACGGCGGGGACGGCAAGCAGGAATGCCGCCGCAATAAAAGATAATTTTCGCATGTTCTCTCCTAGGATTGCGCTTGAATAAGTGCGCGATAAGGACGTCATCACCTGGCGAAAACGTTCAAATTCCGCCCGTTTGCTAGTATTTGGCGGCCGCTCCGCGATTCGGTGCGGGGTTCCGTGAACCGGCCAGCGTTACCCGCCGATGACTGGCGGGTAGCGGGGAAGGACGCGCTAGTTCCCTCGACACGCTAAGCAACCCCCGTCATTTCGACCGTAGTGGAGAAATCTCGGGCGTGCCTGAGGGCGCCCGGCTGACGAGATTCCTCGACTCCGCTGGCGCTGCGCTCGGAATGACGGGCACGCCCCAAGAGCCGCTGCCGTACTTCCACCAAAATCCCCCAGTTGCAACCGGAAGAACCGCGGAAAGGTAACTAATATCGAGTTGGCTGTACCATACTAACCACGGGGAGAAAACGATGTTAACGGTCTATATATTGTCGGCGATTGTCGGCGGGATCCTTGTGGCGGCCTCGGCCTTTATGGGCGGGGACCACGATACGCACTTCGGCGACGCCTCCTTCGACGACATCGAGGGTGACGCCGGGATTCACTCCGACCTCTACCTGCCGTTCCTCAGCCTGCGCTTCTGGACGTACTTCATCACGTGCTTCGGCGTGACCGGGCTGCTGCTCACGATGATGACGGCCACGAACCCGGTGACGATAACGGTCGTCGCCGTTGTCACCGGCCTCATCGCCGGCGTCGGGACGCACGTGCTGATGAGCCGAATGAAAGACCGCGACACCGATGCCGGAGTCACGACCGAGCATCTGATCGGCAGGGAAGCCCGCGTCCTCGTCGGCGTCTCTCCCGATAACGAGGGCAAGATACGCATCGAAGTGAAAGGCGAGCTGGTGGATATCACCGCCTTCACCGAAGAGGGCGTGCCGCTGGTGCCGGGCGACCGCGCGCTCGTGATTTCCATCGAGAGAGGGCGTGCAAACGTCGTCTCCTATTCCGCAATGCTCGAGGAGAGCAGCTAAGAAATGAACGAGATTATCGAAACAATCAAAAGTTGGGGAGCGATCGGCCTGACCGTCGCGATTGGGACCGCGATAGGTTTGATGCTACTCGTGGGCCTCTGGTTCGTACGCAGGTTTCTGTATATCTGCACGCCGAACCAAGTGCTGATCTTTACGGGCGGCGGCAAGAACCGACTGCCCGACGGAACCGTCCGAGGTTTCCGCCCGATCTTCGGCGGCCGCGCCTGGCGCAAGCCCTTCTTCGAGAAAGTCAGCCGGATGAGCCTCAATATCATGGAGGTTCCGATCCATGTTCGTGGGGCGTACTCCCGCGGCGGAATCGCGCTGAACGTCGACGCCGTCGCCAACGTTAAAGTCTCGAGCGACCCTCGCATCATCGGCAACGCGTTCGAGCGATTCCTCGGCCGCAACCCCGAGGAAATCCGCCGCGTCGCCAAAGAGACTCTCGAAGGCCACCTACGTGGCGTCCTTGCAAAGCTAACGCCCGAGGAAGTCAACGAAGACCGTCTCAAATTCGCCGGCGAGCTCAGCAGCGAGTCCGAGGACGACCTCAGCAAGCTGGGAATCCACCTCGACACCCTCAAGATTCAGCACGTCTCCGACGACGTTAGCTACCTCGACTCCATCGGCCGCGAAGCGATCGCCAACGTCATCCGCGACGCCGAGATGGCCGAAAGCGACGCCCACCGCGAAGCCGAGCAGGTCGAAGCCGACGCGCTAGGACGCGCCAAAGTCGTTGAGGCGGAAGTCGACACCGAAATCGCGACCCTCACGAACGACCTCAGGCGTATCCAAGCCGAACTCGAATCCAACGTACGCTCCGAAGAAGAGCGCACGATCGCCGCCGCCCGGGAAGCCCGAGCCACCGCCGAACAAGAACTCCAAAAGGTCCGCGCCGAACTCGAAGGCATCCGCCTGCAAGTCGAGCGCGTTCTGCCGGCTGAGGCACAGCGCGTCGCTTCCGAGTATCGCGCCCAAGGCGAAGCCGCAACAATCCGAGAAAAGGGAAGGGCAGTAAGCGAAGCCCTCGATCTGCTCCACGATGCGTGGGGCAAGGCAGGCGCTAACGCCGTAAGCATCTTGCTAATCGAAGACATCGAAAAGATCCTGCGAGCCGCCTCCGAAGGCGTAGCCAAGGTGAAGATTCAGAACCTCAGCATCATTGATGCCGGAGACGGAAAGACCCTCGCGGCATACGTCGCCTCGTATCCGCAGATGCTCTCATCCGTGTTCGATGCCGTCGCAAAAACGACCGGCATCGACGTTCCCAAGGCCTTGTCAGGCGAGACAGGCACAAAGGCGGCGCAAGCGTAATGGAAGTTATCGTAATTGTCGTAGGCGTGCTCGTTGTAGCGCTGATCGCGCTCTTCATCACGATCGTCAGGCTGGTGCAAGTGTGCCAGCCGAACGAGGTGCTGATCTTTTCCGGAGGCCGCAGGCGCGTCGCAGATCGCGATGTGGGCTACCGAATCGTGAAAGGCGACCGGGGCATCCGCACGCCGCTGATCGAGCGCGTGGACCGAATGGACCTCACGAACATGATTATCGACGTCTCGGCAGTCGGCGCGTATTCCAAGGGTGGAGTCCCGCTCACAGTGCAAGGCGTCGCCAACGTGAAGGTCGCCGGCCATGAGCCGGTCCTCAACAACGCCATCGAACGCTTCCTTGGCAAGTCTCGCGAGGAGATCATGTCCATCGCCAAGGCCACGCTCGAAGGCAGCCTTCGAGGCGTTCTGTCGACCCTGACCCCTGAGCAAGTCAACGACGATAAACTCCTTTTCGCCGAGAAGCTTGTACACGAAGTAGAAGCCGACATGACCTCACTGGGTCTAGTCGTCGACACGCTGAAGATTCAGAACGTGCAGGACGATGTCAAGTACCTCGATTCTATCGGTCGCAAGAGCACCGCTGAGGTGTTGCGTGTCGCCAAGATCGCCGAAGCCAAAGCAACCGCCCAGGCAGCCATCCGCGCGGCAGAGAACCGGCAGCGAGAGGTGACCGCGCAGATCCAAGCCAAAGTCAACGTCGCCAAAGCCGACGCTCAAAGGCGACTGACAGACGCGCTCACCAAGCGCGACGCCGTCGTTGCCGAGGAAAACGCCACAGTTGCTGCCGCCCTCGCCCAAGCGAAGGCGGAAGTACAGGTCCAAAAGGCACGCATAGAGCAAACCCGACAGCAACTAGAGGCCGACGTCATCGCCCCAGCCAAAGCCGCCGCGCAAGAGATGGAGGCACGGGCGAAAGCCGATGCCGCCCCGATCGTACAGGACGGCAAGGCGCGCGCTGAAGTGCTCGCACAACTTGCTGCAAGTTGGGAGAAGGCCGGCGACAACGCACGCCAGATATTCCTACTGCAAAAGCTTGACAAAGTTATCGGCGCAATCACAGATGTAATCGGCGACACGCCGATCGAGAAGGTCGCGTTCATCGCGGGGAGTGACGGCAAGGACAGCCTCCCGCTGAAAACCGCGGCAACGCTCGAAGGCATCCAGCAGGTGCTGGGGATCGATCTGAAAGAGAAGATCGATAACTGGACGAACCCGCGGGTAGCGGAGACGCGCCAGATACATCCTGAGCCAGCCGAATCGGACCAATAGTCGAAAAGTCGCGGGCTGCTCCCCGCGACTTATCATTTATTGCGATATTCTTTTCGTCCCACCAACGATTCAGGCGTCCGGCGCGTCCAGATAGCGTAATATAAGACACAGATCGTCCGATCGCTACCTACTTCCAGCGAATCGGCGAGATATCGGGGCGTGAGAGCGTCTCGAAGGAGGAATACTTGCAAATGAAAACTCGGACTTTATTTGCACCGATCGCCGCAGCCGGACTTTGTTTAGTCGGCGCGACGGCAGGTGCCGCCGAGCAAACCTGGCGAGTAGATGGCGGATCGGTTACCCTTTCGCTGTTTCGGCAGGTTATACAGGGTTGTCAGCTAAACGTCGTGGACCTTCGACAAACAGCGACACCACGATCAGACATGGAAGAGGCCGTCGGTTTCACCATTTCAAATTCATCGAATCTGGAATTCACTGCGCTGGGCGGTTCTTACCGCGGTTGGCAGAATGGATTCGTGCGAGCCAATGGCGGGTTTACGCTAAAAGGCGCAAACGGCACTATCTCGGCTCAAGACTTCATGGTCTCCTACCGCGACAGCGGGTCGCACAACAACCTCTTCATGGTTACGGGCAAAGATGCCAACGCACCTGCCTCGTTTGACATCAAAAGCATCAAGGTGATGTTCGACCGGAAGGAGAAAGGCATGGTCTTTGGCTACGCCGATCTCGTGATCAACGCGCATGGCGCCAAGCAGCTTGGACGTCCCGACCTGAACGGCGTGATGGTCGGTATGGTAACGGTGACCGGCAATCCGCGATTCGTAGGTGGTGACCCGAACGATCCAATGTTTGAAAACACTACTCCAAGGCCAACAGGCCTGGACGGTACGCCTCTCAATGGCGACATTCAGCTTTTTGAACTCTACGATTGTGAGTCCTATGGCCGAATTGGAACCTATCCGAATGGCACAAGCGGCTTCGGCATCGCGACCACATCGTGTAACGTCAGCACCATCACGGGCGACAACGCCAACTGGTATCAGCGGATGGACGAGCGTCACCCAACAATCGCGATGAACATGTACCGTGTTCGCACGGTTGCTGGTGCAGGCACTCGCCTTGAACAAATCGGCAAGGGCTGGGTGAAGCACGGCTTCCTATCGCTAAATTCGAATCAGTGTGGACAGTGCCAGACTCCCCCCGGCGGAGGGACACAGCTAGGAGTTCGGTGCTCCGACACCTATGGTTCGAGCCTTAACGCCAGCAGAAACTGGCTTGGCCCACGCAACGAAGTCAATCCGTTCACAGGTCGATGGGAATGCACGGCATCGTACTTTGCCAATTACCAGAACGATTGTGTAAATCGGTTTACAACGACCGGCTTGAGCGCTGTAGACCACCGACTGCAAGTCAAGGATCAAGACCTCCTTACCGCTAACTCACAGTACTTCTACGAGGGCTACTACGTGTCTGAAAATGACGCCGACCGCTACAACAGCATTGGCTGGCGTCGTTCGACTCCGACTTGGTCGGGTTCCCAAACTAAGTTTAACTTTGTTGATAACACGGCACTGGTCCACGGCCCATTTGCCGAAACTTGGGGACAGATAACTCCCGCGCCCAAGATGCAGCCCGAAGCTGAAGGCGACATCCTCGTCGGAGTTGAAGTCACCGACCTTGGTAGCGGTACTTGGCACTACGAGTACATTGCCTACAATCACACTTCGCAACGTGAGACGCGTACCTTCTCGGTGCCGATTCCGACCGGCGCTGCGATCACGAACGTCGAGTTCCGAGATTCGGATTTCGACGCTGGCAATGAGTGGACGTCCTCGATCGCCAATGGGGTGATCACTTGGAGAACGGTAACGTACGCAGAAGATCCTGAAGCTAACTCACTCAAGTGGGGAACGCTTTACAACTTCCGCTTCGATGCCAACGTGCCGCCGCAAGACGGCATGGTAGGCAAGGTGCTCTTCCGACCCGGAACTCTGCAGTCACTCGCGGCAATGTCGCGGGTTCCGCAGTCCGGACAGTCCATGCCCACGATGATGAACATTGAGCGCGGTCTCTTGTTGCTAGGCAACGAAAACGACCTGCTGTTCAGCGATGACTCGCATCTGCAGGTTCGACCCGGTCCGGTGTTCAGCACCGCTCAGGCACCTGTCAGCGTCGTTCTCGAAGGCACCTCGCCGCTCGCCAACCCGGCAACGATGACCTTCCGATACGAGGGCCATACGACCTCCGGCAACATCGAGAGAAAAGTGGAAGCCTATAACTTCACGAACAACCAGTGGGTTGCGGTCAACACGGCAACATCTGCTATAGCGGATGAGGCGGTCGCGATCAACATCGCAAACGCCGGTCAATTCGTCCAAGCAGTTACGAACAAGGTTAGAGTCCGCATGGGCTTCAAGGCCACCGGCCCGACCTTCGTGTATCCGTGGACAGCACGCGTCGACCGCGCAGTCTGGGACATCCAGTAAGCGCTAAACACGCAGATACAGAAATGCCCCGCCGATTTCGGCGGGGCATTTCGTTGCCTCTCTCAACCTCACCTCCTTACACCACCTCCGCGTGGTGTAAACGCCCGCACAACCCTCCATAAACGACCTCCGCGTGGTGTAAACAAACGCCCAAAAGCCTAAAAGCCCAACGCGTCTCGCACAGCGGGATCGGCGGAGGTGAGCCGCCAACGCTGGTCGAACACCCGCTCTGTCAGCGAAACGTATGGCTCCTTCGACTCCGCTTCCGGAACGATGATGTTAGCCGTCCGAATCGTCCCCCGATTCGCAAGCACGTTCGTAATGATCGCGCGGGCCGCGTCGGTCGGCTCCACACGCCACTCTTGATAATTCCAGTCGCGAGTCGGGTCAATAAAAGTCACCGATTTGCCACCGTGGCGCGCAACCTCCAAACAAGCGTTATTGAATGCCTGAGCAAAGCTTTGGTTGGACGTCAGCTTGTTAGGGTCGTAAACATTCGCGACAACGAGCCGCGACGCCGGTAAACGCCGGCAAGGCACCGAAATCGCCTGCAACGGAGCAATTGGAGCCAACCGTGTGATGGTATCGTCCAAACCGAAATCCGCCTTGTCCTTAATGTATTTCGAGCTGCCGTGCCCTAGCCACCCGGTCTCATCCGTAAACGCGATGAACGCCGACGCCTTTGGAACATCGCGCATCTGCCACGCCGGTATGCAATACACCCGCAATAGCATCTTGGAAATATCGGCAACGGCTGCAGGGCGCGCATGAATCAGCGGCGGAAACGGCATGCCGACATTATGCTTTAGAGCGCGCTCGCTCGCGAGTCGCCAACGCGCTTCGGCGACTCAAGCGCGGCTAGCCAAAGGGTTAGCGCCGTGATCCACAAGGCATCCGCCACCATCAAGTGCAGAATCGCGAGCAGCGTCGGTGCCTTCAGCCAAACGCTGATCAACCCTAGAGCAAGCTGCGCACCAACAATCCCCAATAACCAACGCCCCCGTTGCCGCACCTCGTCGCGCTCACAAATCCTGGAAAGCACCACAACGCCAACAAGCAAAACTAGCGCCGCGGCAATCGCAATAAACGGATGCCAAATCCTCAACCGCAGCAGAAAGTGCCCGGTAGTCGAAAGCCCCTCCTCGAGGACCTGCATTGAGCTGTCACGCGGAAAAATCGTGTCGCCGAGAGACGTCACCGCCCCGCTTATCCCCACGACCAAAATCGCCAGCGATCCCACCACCGCCAACCACCCTGCAGTTCCAGAAAAACCAAGACGCGGCCGGCCATTCCCATACCAAATCGCCGCAGTCAACGCCCCAAGCAGCAGCATCGTGTTGATCAGATGCGCCGCCAGCGTCACCGTGCGCGCGACGCTGTCATCAAGCCCCACCCATTCGAACCGCACGAGCAAAATCCCAACAATCGCGCTAACGCACGTAAACCCGAAGGCCGACCATGACGCGATCGTCGCCGGGTGTCCCTTGCCAAACCGCTGCCACGCCAACACAATCAAAGCGATCGTCAACGGCAAAACCAGCCCACTCGAAACGCGATGAGCGAATTCGACCGCCGTCTCCATACTCGCCAGCGAAGGCAGCAACTCTCCGTTACAAAGCGGCCAATGACTCCCGCATCCCGCCCCGCTATAGGAGAGCCTGACAAACGCCCCCCAGGCGATCACCAGCAAGTTGTACAGCAGCACGAAAACCGCAAACCTTACAAAACCGCGCTCCGTACGCATCCAGCAAGCAATTTACCTGCCGCTGCTGAAGTGTTCGGTAGAATCTAACCGTACATGGTTGAAGTGATCATGCCCAAGATGGGCGACGCAATGGAGGAAGGAACCCTCGTCGAGTGGCTCGCAGACGACGGTGCCTCCGTATCATCCGGCGAAGTCATAGGCAATATCCAAACCGACAAGGCAACAGTCGAGCTCACGGCCCCAAGCACAGGCACGCTCGCCGGCATCCTGGCACAGCCCGGCGACGCCGTCGAAGTTGGCAAACCCATCGCCATGATCCTCAAAGAAGGCGAAAAACTCCCCGAGGGCTGGGGAGGCAGCAGCAACGGCGCGGTCCCCAAGCCCGCCGAAAAACCTGAAGAAAAGCCCGCCCCCAAAGAGGAACCGCCAAAAGAGGAGCCACCCAAAGAAACGAAGCAGCCAAAGGGCAGAATCGTCGCATCCCCCCTCGCCCGCCGCCTCGCCAACGACAGCGGCATCCCCATCGAAAGCATCGTCGGCACAGGCCCCAACGGACGAATCGTAGAGCGCGACGTCAAAGCAGCCCTCGAAACCCGGAAGCCCGCGGAAACCGTAGAGGACGCCGAAGACCGCCTCGTCCCCCTAACAAGCCTTCAACGAATCACCGCGGAAAGAACCGCGCACAGCAAACAAACCGTCCCGCATTACCAAGTCACGGTCGAAGTCGACATGGAAGACCTCGAAGACTTTCGCGAAAAACTAAACGCCGATAATCCGGATAAAAGAATCGGCGTCAACGATTTTATAGTGCGCGCAAGCGCCATGACGTTATCTGACCAGCCGCACATAAACGCAACCTTCGACGCGTCCGGAAAACGCCGCGAATTCGGTGCAATCAATATCGGCCTCGCAATCGCAGTCCCCGATGGATTAACCGTCGGCGTGCTCCGCGATTGCAAAAACAAAACGCTCCGTCAAATAGCCGAGCAATCTAAAGATTTAGTAAAGAGAGCCCGCGACAACAAAATGTCGCCCGAAGAAATTTCCGGCAGCACCTTCACCATAAGCAATATGGGAATGTTCGATATCTACGATTTCAACGCAATCATCAACGAGCCCAACGGAGCAATTATCGCGATCGGTTCCGCGCGTCCGATACCTGTCGCAGTCGAAACCGAAGACGGATACGAACTCGAAGTTCGCCGCCGCATGCTCGTCACCGGTTCGTTCGACCACCGAATAATCGATGGCGCCGTAGGTGCAGCATTCCTCGGCGCGCTAAAAGCCTATCTCGAAAAACCAACGCTTCTGCTTTCATAGAAAATGAGACGCGAGGATCACACCGAAATTTCAAGCTGCCCGAAATGCGGCGAGTTATTCGAATGCGCCGCATCTTCCAGCACAGATAACTGCTGGTGCGCAGCCCTCCCGCACGTGATGCCCTGTTGCGGCGGAGCCGACGCGGCATGCTTTTGCCCCAACTGCCTAAACGCCGCAATCGAACAGTGCAACCAAGATTTGCTCACTAGGAATAAAGCGTGACCAAACGCGTCCTCGTGACCGGAGGCTCCCGAGGCATTGGCAAAGCCACATGCCTCCGACTCGCCGAAGACGGATGGACCCCCCTCGTCCACTACCACCAAAAAGCCGACGAAGCCAAAACCGTCGCACAACAAGCAAACGGTCAAGCAGCCCCCTTCGGAGCAGACCTCCGAAACACCGCCGACATCGACCGCCTTTGGGAATGGGCAAACCAGCCAAACGCCCTCGTCAACAACGCTGGCATCTATATCAAGCAGCCGTTCGATACCCCTGACCAAGACGCCTGGGAAACAGCCTGGAAAGACAGCTTCGAAGCAAACTTCGCATCTGCCCTACGCCTCACCCGCCGTTTTGTCGAAATGGGCAAGCCCGGCAAAATCGTCATGGTCGCCAGCCGAGTCGGCTTCAAGGGAGAAGCCGGCGCCGCGCACTACGCCGCTAGCAAAGCAGCCATGATCAGCCTCATCCGCTCTCTGTCCGTCGAGCTTGCGCCCAAAAACATCGGCATCTTCGGCATCGCCCCCGGCTGGGTAAACACCGCCATGGTCCGCGACGGCATGACCGACCGCGAACGCGAAATCCTCTCAACCATCCCCCTCGGCCGCATGGCAACCCCCGAAGATTGCGCCGCCACCATCGCCTTCCTCCTCCGAGACGAGGCCGCCTACCTCTCCGGCGAAATCATCGACATCAACGGCGCAAGCTACTTCCACTAACGGTACACTCGCCCACAATGAGCGAGCCCGCCCAAATCTCCCGACCCTGGCTACCCTACGTCGTCCCGATGATCCTCTTCGCAGCCATCACCATGGCAGAAGGCGAGCTCGGAAACTACGTCGCCGTCTACATCGCCAAGGTCATCATCGTCACCGGCGCCCTCATCTACTTCCGCAGCGTCTGGAAAGAGATCAAGTTCGAAGCCAAATGGCTCGTTCCATCGATCGTCATCGGCGTCGCGTTGTTCGCCGCCTGGGTCGGAATCGAGAAAAACTTTGGCTATCCGCACATGACGTTTTTGGGTGACCGCACCGCTTTCAACCCGCTAACCGAGGCCGACAACGCCGGCATGCGCGCCGCATTCTTCGCCTTCCGCTTCTTCGGCCTAGTGCTGATGGTGCCGCTCATGGAGGAGATTTTCTGGCGCTCGTTCCTACTGCGATTTATAACCAAACCAGAGTTCCAAACCCTCAAAGTAGGCGAGTTTACAAATGTCGCGCTACTCATCGGCACGGCCTTCTTCGGCCTCGCCCACCCCGAGTGGCTCCCAGCCGTAATCTTCGCCCTCGCAATCTCGCTCTGGCTGCGATACACCAAGTCACTCTTCGCCGCAATCATCGTCCACCTCGTCACCAACCTCGCCCTCGGCATCTACGTCGTAACCCAGCAAGATTGGATCTTTTGGTAAACACTCCGCCTCCTATCGCTTGCGAAAGCGGTGGGCCGGGATGAGAGCAAGCAGTCTATGACGGAAGAACAGGCCCTTGCCGATTCCCGAAAGCGCAAACTCCACGGGTGTTGGAAGGTCCTGCTCCTCGGCGTCCTCCTGGTGATCGGCTGTCGGCTTCTGCCCTACAAAATCCGCGGGGCAGGCCCACTCTCCTTGTTCGATCAGCCGTGGAACGAGTTACCGTTCGATTCCACGGCGTGGAAGTCAAAAGAGCTCTACGGAATGTCCCCAAACAACGATCCGGGCGCGGACATGAAACGCGGCCTGATGCTTGACGACTTGGTCGACGAGCACATCCGACTCGGCATGACGATGGATCTGGCGCGAGAGCTACTTGGCGAGCCGGACAGCCCCGGCAATAGCGGGCGGCGGTGGACATATGAGCTTGGGATGTGGAGCGGATTTAGATTCGAGATGGACTTTTTGGTGTTGCGGTTCGATGAGGAAGGGAGGCTGTTC
>JBDSVQ010000129.1:0-7541 GCA_039927135.1 Fimbriimonadales bacterium
ATAGCCGTCTTCGGCTGCTACGCACATGGATCCCAGCGAGCTTTGGGCATGTCGACTTGGCCCGGGGAGAGAAACGGCACGCCTTCGCCCCGAAGGTTCTCTTCCTGCTCGCTCATGAGCCTCGGATGACGCTTCCCGATGGGCAATGAGCCGCTCTTCGCGACCACCCGCCACCACGGGACGTGGCCTGGTGCCGAAGCCATGCGTCTGCCGACCAGGAAGCCATTCATCGGGTTGCGCAGAGCCGCTCCGATATCTCCGTAGGAGCAAACTTTGCCCTTCGGAATCGACTCGACAACGTCCCATATCTCCTTCATGCGTAAAATCGTAGCCGATGGAATGGGTCGAAGTGCCAATACGCGTGCGATACGGAGAAACGGATCAGATGGGCCACGCCTACTACGCGAACTACCTCTACTGGTTTGAGGTCGCCCGCGGCGAGTGGTGCCGGGAGCGCGGCTTCACCTACAAAAGCCTCGAAGAAGAGGGATTGTTCCTGCCGGTGGTCGAGGTCTGGGTTCGCTACCGCGGAGAGATCACCTACGACGAGGACATAGTCATCCGCATTCGCCTCGCCGAGGTCAAACGCGCCTCGATGAAGTTCGAATACGAGGTGACAAAGAGCGGTGAAAAGGTAACCGACGGCTACACCTGGCACGTCCTGATGGGCACTGAGCGCAAAGCGGTCTCGATTCCCGAAAGCCTCAAAGTCAAGATGGGCGTCGCGTAGCCGCTATCTACTGACTCAACACCCGCGGTGTTGAGAGACGGCTACCCTGACTCAACACCCCGCGGTGTTGTGAGACTGCTACTCTGATTCAACACCCGTGGTGTTGGGAGACAGCTACCCTGACTCAACGTCCGTCGTGTTGGGAGACAGCTACTCTGACTCAACACCCGTGGTGTTGAGACGCCGAAGCCGAGCCAGTAAACTGAACTCCGATGAAAGTTTTGGTTGCGGACAAGTTCGAGCAAAGCGGCTTAGATGGGATCAGCGCCCTTGGCGTCGAGTTGGATTACCAGCCCGACCTGAAAGACGAAGCCCTACGCGATGCCGTGCACTCCGGGGGAACGGAGTTATTGGTCGTCCGGTCAACCAAGGTCCCTGCCGCGGTAATCGAGGGCAGCGCGCTAAAACTGATCATCCGCGCGGGTGCCGGATACAACACGATTGATGTGGACGCAGCAACCGCAAACGGCGCTTACGTCGCAAACTGTCCCGGCAAGAACGCCGCCGCCGTCGCCGAACTTGCCTTCGGTTTGATGCTCGCGGTAGACCGAAGGATCCCCGACAACGTATCCGAATTCCGCGCGGGCCGATGGAGTAAAAAGGGCTTCGGCAAAGCAAAAGGACTTTCGGGGCGAACACTCGGCCTGGTCGGCATGGGAATGATCGGCAAAGAAATGGTGAAGCGCGCAAAGGCCTTCGATATGCCGGTGCTTTGCTTTAGCCGCTGGATGACACCGGAAGACGCCGCCCAAGCGGGCGTCGAACTCGCGTCGTCGCCAGAAGACCTGGCAGCCAAGTCGTACGTCGTTTCCGTACACACATCTTTGAACCCAGCAACGAAGGGACTACTCGGCGCATCATTTTTTGAAGCAATGCAGCCGGGATCGATTTTTATTAATACAAGCCGCGCAGAAGTCGTCGATCAATCCGCGCTCGAAAAAGCGATGAACGACGGAAAACTTCGCGCCGGGCTAGACGTTTTTGAAGACGAACCTGCCACTCCCGAAGGCGAGTATTCTGGGTCACTGCTAAATCAAAAAGCAGCCTACTGCACGCACCACATCGGAGCAAGCACCGACCAAGCGCAAGAGGCCGTCGCGAACGAAACCGTGCGCATCGTCGATCAGTTCATAAAAACCGGAACGCCACCGAACGCCGTCAATTCGCCGAGTTAAAGCGCCGGCGAAGCCGATCGATTTAATCGCCGCGCTGCCGGAAACATCGCGTCGGTATATACGTTGCTTCCGCAAAACGTCAGCATTGTCTTGCCCTTGAATTCCATCCCGTGGCAAGGTGTGTTCTTGCCTTTGCTAAACGTCTTAGATACGTCGAAAACCCACTCAAGATTGGGGTCAATCACCGTTACTTGGGCAATTGGCGATCTGCCCGGCTCGAGCGATCCCGCGTCCAGACGATAAATTTCTGCTGGCCGAGTCGACATCGCGCGAACCGTCTCCATCGCACTCAATTTCCGCTTATGCGTCAAGTACGTAAGCGTAAATGGAACCGCTGTCTCCAATCCAACAATACCAAACGGCGCATCTTCAAAAGGCATATCCTTTTCGTGGCTCGCATGCGGCGCGTGGTCACTGGCGATACAGTCGATAACGCCGTCTTTTAGCGCCCTAATAAGCGCTTCAACATCGCGTTCCGTGCGCAGAGGCGGGCTCATTTTGTAATTCGTATCGAACGCCGCCATATCGCTTTCATCAAGCGCAAAATGATGTTGGCAAACTTCAGCGGTAACCGGCGCGCCGAGCTCTTTTGCCTGCCGAATAATTTCTACAGAGCCCCAAGTGCTCACATGCAAAATATGCAACGGGCACTGCGTTTCCAAACTAAGCACGCAGTTGCGCGCAACCTGTATCTCTTCCGCAGATCGCGGCATGCCGCGCAGCCCAAGCAGCGAACTCACTTCCCCTTCGTTCATGCTCGCGCGCTCGGTGAGCGACGTATCTTCGCAATGCACAGCAACCGGCAAGCCAACCTGCTTGCAGATTTCCATGCAGCGCTTCATCACAAAAGCGGATTGAATCGGATACGCGTCATCACTAGCGGCAACAACTCCCGCGCGCTTCAGCGACGCCATATCGCATGGCGTTTCGCCGTCCATGCCCTTTGTCAGTGCACCAATCGGCGCAACAAAAATGCCACCGGATTGAGGTGACGACGCCCTGTCCATAATAAAATCGATAAGCGCCGGATTATCGAGGGCAGGCTTCGTATTTGGCATACAGCAAATGTTCGTAAAGCCGCCCGCGGCAGCGGATTGCGTCCCCGTCAGAATAGTCTCTTTATAGGAGAATCCCGGCTCGCGCAAATGCACGTGAATGTCCACCAAACCCGGTGTAATCCACATTCCCTTGCAGTCGTAAACCTCGTCCGCGTCCTTGATATCAACGCCTTTTCCGATCTCAGCAATCTGTTCGTCCACGATCGAAACGCTGCCGACCAGATCCAGGTCTTGCGATGGATCGAGAACTCTTCCGTTCTTAAGGACAATCTTCATTTCTTCTTTTTTGAAACCTGCTTGCTTCCGCCGAATACCGCGTCAAAAACTGCCATGCGCACATAAACGCCGTTCTCAACCTGTTCGGAGATAACCGATTGCGGTCCGTCCATCGTCGCGTCGTCCAATTCCAGCCCGCGATTAACCGGCCCAGGATGCATCACCAAAGCGTCGGGCTTCGCGTATCGAAGGGTGCCGGAATTAACCTGATACATACTCGCATACTCACCCAGGCTGCTGATCAACCCCTTCTCCATGCGCTCTTTTTGCATGCGCAGCGTCATAACAATATCCGCTCCATCGAGCCCGGTCTTGATCGAATAATGCCGATCCACCGGCAGCATGTCGCCGTAAGGCGGCATCAAAGTTCGCGGCGCAACAAACCGAACATTCGCCCCCAATTTGTAGAGCAGCCAAGCGTTGCTTCGCGCCACGCGGCTATGCATTACGTCACCAACAATCGCCACCGTTAGCCCGGCAATCTTCTTGTGATAACTAAGAATCGTTAAAGCATCCGCTAAGGCCTGCGTCGGATGCTCATGCATCCCATCGCCCGCATTAATAACCGGCCCATTGAAAAACCGCGCCGCAACATAAGGCGCGCCTGCGGATTCGTGGCGAATAACCAGGGCGTCCACCCCCTCACCTTGCAACGTAAGAACCGTGTCTTTCAGCGATTCTCCCTTCGACATGCTCGAGCCTTTCACTCCGAAACTGGTGAAACCCAAACTTAGCCGACGAGCCGCCATCTCGAACCCAACACGAGTCCGCGTACTGTCCTCAAAAAACAGCAAGCCGACTACTTTATCGGCATAACTCGGCAGTTTCCCGCCCGTTTCGACCAGCTGCTTCATCTCCTTCGCAGAAGTCAATAAGCGATTGATCGCAGGCCTTTCAATTTCACGAATACTCAGCAAATTCATGCGCTATTCCCTTTTACCACGCGAACCACATCGTCGTCCGAATCCAAACGAACTTCAATGTATTCATCCGCGTCGACGTCCAGCCTTCGCCCAACATAATTCGGCTCAATCGGCAGTTCCCTGCCACCGCGATCAATAAGCACGGCCAGCTCGATCTTCGCAGGCCGCCCGTGCGTCATCAGCGAATCCATCGCAGCGCGAATCGTGCGTCCCGTCTGAATCACTTCGTCCACCAAGATCACGTGCTTGCCGTTAACAGCAAACGGTATCTCGCTACTATCAACTCCCGAAGCCTCGCGATCATCACGAAAGCCTTCGATATCCAAGCTCCCGCAGGGAACGCCCACACCCTCGATATTCGCCATCGCGAACGCCAATCGTTGCGCGACCGGGTAGCCCATTTGCAGCACGCCGACGACCACAAGGTCGTTCGCGCCGCCGCTCACTTCCAGGATTTCGTGCGCCATCCTGCCGAGCGTTCTTTTAACATCGTGGGCGTCGAGCCCTTCTGCCCCCATAGGGATTCATTATGGCTCTACGGGGAGATGATAAATCGCGCCCTATCGATCCTAACCTTCCATGGATAAGCAAACACTGGCCCCACGGCTCGGTAACTCAGGCGCGCTTGCAGTTCACCCTGCGGTCCAATGAACTCCTCTGAAGGGTTGACGAAAATCAGTTGCGTCGAATCAACCAGAGTTGCCGGCGTCACCGCTATCGTCGTGTACGAAGAGTTCACAAAATTCCACACGTCGAGAATCTGTGAAATGTTAGTCGAAGACGCCTGCCATTCGATCTCGACGTGATAGATTGTAGATGTAGTAAAAGGTGACGATCCATGAAGAATCAGTTGCACCGGAGCCTCACCCGAGGTGAACACGATGCCGGGTTGCAAGATCATGCGTTCGTCGTCGGAAAACGAAAGGCTTTGCAGGTTTCCGGCGATCAGAATGCCCCGGAATAAGGTGTATGAGGTCGGCTGGATCCAAGCTTGCCGGTTGTGCACAAAAGAGTCGAGTGAATTGTTTGTGTCGCCGGAAATCAAGTTCGATGCCAGCGACTGGAATGCAATGTGTAGGCCGCTGGAACTGACGACGGGCCCGTGGCTTTCCCCGTTGCCCTGTGTGCCGTTCGTGTTTCTTGACACAAGTGACGTCGCGCTAATCAGCCGGTCGCGTAAGAGGACGTCCCACGTTCCGTTCGTATCCGAAGCTACCAAGTTAGACGCCATAGAACTAAACGCGATGATTCGCCCATCTTGACTCACCACCGGGCCAATGCTCTCGCCGTTTCCCTCGATTCCGCCCGCGCCCACCGATATCCGTTCGGTAACGCCGGTGTCCAGATCGTGAATAAAGCTGTCCTTCACGCCATTGTTGTCGGGTCCATCGAGGTTAGTCGCTTCGGTGCTGAAAACGACATACCTGCCGGTTTCACTAATGCCTGCACCCGCGCTATGTCCGTTGCCTTGAATTCCTGCGGATGTAACCGAAGCCAGGTGAACTTCGCCCGTCAACGTGTCCTTTACCAAAACATCCCAAACGCCGTTTAGGTCGTTTGCGGCAAGCGTGTCCGCACCCGAATGGAATACGACGTAACGGCCGTCGCCGCTGGTTGAAGCAAACTCACTCCTGCCGTTGCCCTCTGCACCGCCTTGCGACACCGAAACCCTTTCGGTCGTGCCGTTGATCAAATCCCTTACGAAGATATCGGTAACACCGTTCATGTCTCCTTGGACAAGGTTGGTCGCTGCACTATAGAAAGTTACATACCTTCCGTTGGTGCTAATCCACGGATAGAAGCACCCCGCGTCGGCTTCGGCGCCATTCCACGCAACCGAAATGCGCGTAGTGATGCCAAGCGTGCGGTCCCGGACGAAGCAATCGGCCACACCGTTAAAGTCTCCGGCAACCAGGTTGGAGGCGTTCGACTGGAACGCAACGAATTGGCCCTGGCCGCTGATCGTCGCAGCTTCACTGATAGCGTTCCCTTGGATACCGAGCGCACCAACCGACTCGATTGTCGTCGCGCCGGTCGATCGGTCTTTGACAAAAACGTCGACGAAGCCGTTAGCATCGCCGGCAACCAAGTTGTTGGCCTGGGACTGAAAAACAACGTATCGGCCTGTCGCCTCGAAGCCTGGCGACCAGCTACCGCCATTCCCCTGAACGCCGGCGGTGGTAACGGAAACTCGGCTGGTTGCGCCAACCTGAGCGACCGCAAACGAGGCAAAGCCGAGTAGGACCAGCGAGAAGTGTGTTCTCAAAATTTAACTCCCGCGACACCTGCGTGCCGCCTTATGGGTTCAGTTTCCGGCTGGGCGCGTGGAACTCCTGCAAAAAACAGAAAGCCCCCGCCTTTCGACGAGGGCTCCAGTTCTTTCCCGGAGGGGAAAGGAGGACATGCGCTACAGGATTAAACTGCATCGGCGGGGGTTTGGTTCCGCCAATAGGTCCAAAGTCCCGCTATCGCCCGAGGGGCAACACACGAACGCGGCGATTCGGTTCCTGACCAACACTCTCGCTCCGCATCCGCGCCGATTCAACGGCGATGTGCTGCAATTTCCGAACGTTTCCGGGCTTGGGCGCAAGTTCGAAGGGCTTGCCCTTCGCCTTCACGAACTCAATCGCCTCTTCCACATCGTTGTCGATACGTTCGTTGGCAGCGCCATCGGTCGCCATCCCCGCCAGCACCTCATCAAGGGCTTCCTCAATCTGGGTAAGCGTGTTGCTGCGGATCGCAATCGTCGGAACGTGCCGGCCAAGTCGCTCTTTGAACCGCGCCGGCTTCTTACTCAGAGCCGCCTTAAGCGTGATAACGGCGTCGGCTTCCCCAAGATCGTTGGCAACCGCTAGCGGCGCACGCTTATCCCGAATCGCCCGCTCCAACCGCGTGCGCGCGATGCCGTATGGAAAAACGCGCAGCACATGCGGCATGGGCTTCGGCTCAACAACGGGTTGCTCTCGCTCCACAACGCGCTTACGCTCTGGCCGTGCCGCCACCGGCTCCATGGGCTCCGGCGTCTGCGCTGCCTGCACGATTTCCACGCGTCCTTCCGGCGTTCGCACTCTAATCTCGGGCCTCGGGGCAGCGCCGCGCAAAACCAGGTCAACCTGCTTCTGCGCGTCGTGGTGAATCGCCAGCTTGTCGTAGTCCAACAGTTCGATAATCACATCGAACGTAGGTGGAGCTTTCCGCTCCAAAACCGTTTTCTGAGTTCCACGGCGCTTCGCCTCGTCGTCCGAAAGCGTCACGGCCTGGATGCCGCCGACCAAGTCACAAAGCGTCGGGTTCAGCATCAAATTCTCAAGAGTTCGCCCGTGAGCCGTTCCAACAAGCTGAACGCCGCGTTCGGCAATCGTCCGAGCGGCATAGGCTT
>JBDSVQ010000130.1:0-14949 GCA_039927135.1 Fimbriimonadales bacterium
CGCCTTACCACGGAGAAGCGGCAAATCGCGCCAACGCTGTTTGAAGAAATGCAGGATGCCGCAACGCTTCTGCAATTACACCATGCTATTGCGACTGTAGAGAAGCGCTCGATCGCGAAACTCGAAGCTAAGGGGTTTAAGGTCGATTACTTCAGCGTGGTAAACGCAAACACGATGCAAAAAGCCGATAAGCTAGAGGGCGAATTACGATTAGTCGTTGCGGCGTGGCTCGGTAACGTGAGACTAATCGACAACGTCGCTGTTTAATTTCTTGCGAAGCTGCAAGCCCATTTCTTCCCATTGCGCCGCATCGATCGTGCCGGGCGCATCCATCATCGGATCATAGCCGCCTCCGATCTTGGGGAATGCCATCACTTCACGAATATTCTCTTCGCCCAAAAGCAACATCACCAAGCGATCAATACCGGGAGCGATGCCACCATGCGGCGGTGCGCCGAGCTTGAACGCGTCGAGAATATGACCAAATCTCTCCCGCTGAGTTTCGTCATCGATTCCGAGGAGCGAAAACACTTTCGATTGTATATCCGGCCGATGGATTCGGATGCTCCCACTCGCCCATTCGGTACCGTTGCAGACGATATCGTAACAGTCCGCGCGAACCTTGCCGGGATCGGTATCGATCAAGTGGACGTCACTCGCTTTCGGCCCCGTAAACGGATGGTGCGCCGCGTCCCAGCGGTTCTCGTCGGCATTCCAAAAAACCAGCGGAAAATCCAAAACCCAACAAAACGCGAGCTTCTTGGCATCCGCCAAGCTTTCTCTAGCAGCGATCTCGTTTCGCAACCGCGAAAGAACATTGCACGCCGTCTCGTCGGTGTCGGCAACAAAGAGCAAAAGGTCGTCTGTATTAGCCTGCCCGGCAGCAGCAATTGCCGCCAGCTTTCCCTCGTCAAAGAACTTTGAAATGCCTCCGCCACCCTCTTTTATGGGCAATTGAGCCAATCCTTTAGCGCCGAAACTCTTGGCAAATTCTTCCAATTCGCCGACCTGCTTCCGAGACAATCCGGCCTTACCCGGGTATCGAACACCCTTCACCACACCACCGGCCTCCACAGCAGAGCGGAATACAGAAAACTCGCACTCACGCGCGATTTCAGAGATATCGAAAAGCTCGAGCCCAAAACGAAGATCCGGCTTGTCAGTGCCGTACCGCCGCATCGATTCATCAAAAGTCAATCGCGGAAAGGCATCCAAGGGAACAAGGGGCAGCGCGAATTTGTCAATTACGGAATTGCAAACGTGCATTGTCAGCCCTTCCGCCAAATCGAGCACATCTTCCTGGTGCACGAAGCTCATTTCGAGGTCGAGCTGTGTGAACTCGGGTTGCCGATCCGCCCTCTGCGCCTCGTCCCTGAAGCATTTCGCGATCTGGTAGTAGCGCTCCATTCCTGCAACCATCAATAGTTGTTTGTACTGCTGTGGGCTCTGGGGAAGCGCATAGAACTTGCCGGGCTCTAGGCGATAAGGAACCAAGTAATCGCGGGCGCCTTCAGGTGTTGTTTTAGTAAAGATCGGCGTTTCGATTTCGGTAAACCCACGCACGTCCAAATATTCTCGGATGAGCCTTACACACTCCGCGCGCAACATCAGTTTCCTCTGCATGCTCGGCCGGCGAATGTCCAAATAACGGTGTTTAATGCGTAGTTCTTCATTAACCCCGCGCATCTGTTCTTCATCGGAAACCGGAAAAGGCAACACCGCCGCTTCGTTTAGAACCGTAAACTTCTCCACGTAAATCTCGACGTCGCCCGTCGGCATGTTTGAGTTAACGGTGCCTTCTTCTCGCCTTCTAACTTCGCCGGTTACTGTCAGCACAAATTCATTGCGCAACGATTTGATTTCCGGGAACTTGTCGACGTCGAAATAAACCTGAATGAGCCCAGACCGGTCTCTCAAGTCGAGGAAATAAAGCTTCCCCAGGTCTCTAATTCGGTTGATCCAGCCGTTAACGGTCACCCGGCTGCCGACGTGCTCTGCCTGCAGCTCGCCACAAAAATGGGTGCGCTTCTTAAACTCCATGGGAAGGAGCGCTAATTCTACCTTGGGGTAGGTTAGCGCCATAGGTTACGATTGGCTCAGGAAATTGGTGTTTTCGATGGACGCGGAACGCGCCCACGACTTCGGCTTGCGGATGATTTCGGCGGGCTTCGTTTCGTCGTCCCCGCCGGTCTCGCAATTACTAAACGTGCGCGCCTATGGCCAAACGCTGCCGCACCCGATCGGCCTCGCCGCTGGGTTCGATAAGAACGGCATCGCTCTTGAAGGGCTTTACAACCTCGGCTTCTCGCATGTTGAGGTAGGAACCGTAACCCCGCTGCCCCAGCCCGGCAACGAACGGCCCAGGATGTGGAGGTACACGGAGGAGGATGCCCTGGTGAACAAACTTGGGTTCAACAGCCACGGTGCAGTACAAGTAGCGAAGAACCTTGAGAGAGTCGATACACCGATAATCTACGGAATCAACATCGGCAAGAATAAGCAAACGCCGAATGAAGAAGCGTGGCGGGACTACGGCGGCGCCGCCCAGGCGCTGCGAGACTACGGCCACTACTTTGTAGTAAACGTCAGCAGCCCCAACACGCCCGGCCTTCGAGCGTTGCAAGCGACCGACGACCTCAAACGAATCCTGGATGCCGTGCTCGCCAAGATCGACAAGCCGCTCTACGCAAAGGTCAGCCCGGATCAGGATGACGAAGACTTGGTCGCAGTCGCCGAGGTTGCGGCTTCGACGGGCATCGCAGGCATCATCGCTACGAACACAACGATCGCACATAGCCACGGAGAGGGCGGCCTATCGGGCAAGCCCCTCAGAGACAGGGCGAGCGAGGCCTGCCGGACCATTAGGCAGGCGATGCCGGGTTCGCTGGAAGTCATCGGCGTGGGCGGCATCTTTTCCGGGCACGATTTGCGCGAACGCTTGCAGGCTGGAGCAGCGGCTTGCCAGATTTACACGAGCTTCGTTTACCGAGGGCCGCCAGCAGTACGCGACATCCTCAACGAATACATCGGCGGTGGGTAGGTATCCTTTTGCGCAATGGCGTCGAAGGGTGTAACGCTCGCAGGAATAGTCGCATCGTTGGCGCTTGTGGGCGTGACCATCGCGGTCTTCTCTGTTAGCCAGCTACGCGGACCTGAGGGGAGCATGCACAAATTTTTGATGGCTGTTGCGGACCAGAACTTCGAAGAAGTGAATGACTTGAGCTTCGGGACGCAACAGGAAAAGGCCCTGGTGGCCAGCTTTGTCTCCCAGGCGTTCCGCTCAGGTGGTAGATATCAGGTGTTGGACGTCAGCCAGAAGTCCGGCCAGGCGCGCGTTGGGGTGCTGTTCCGGTTTCCAAACGGGCAGGAACTACCCTGGGTTTTTGTGGTGCGGCGTTCAGATCGCAAGTGGTTGATCGACGCCGCGATGTCCACGCGCCCAGGTCCGATTTTTTGAAATTGATATGAGAAGTTTGCAGCGAGGCGCCTTTAGGATGAACCCCATTGTTATGGTGGGGATGCTTGGTCTTATCACTATCGGCGTCGTGATACTAATGATCGGCAAGTCACCGGAGGAGGCCGCTCGAGAGTTCATGGCCGCGCTTTCTAAAGGCGACGTCACGACTCTAACCCGCCTGTCCTATATGCCCGACCCCGAGCAGCCCGTTGAGCAGCAGTGGCGGGAGACTTTTGACGAGAAAGCCAAGAACTACGTTTTCGCTTGGCAATTGCAGGGGAGTGAAAAAGTGAGCGAGAACGATGCAGTTGTCAAAGTTATGATCGTCGAGTATCGCGGCCCAGAATTGCACGAAAACGACATTACTAATCTCCCGCTCACAAAAAGAGACGGGGAGTGGAAAGTCGACCTGCGGTCACTGTCTCGGTCGTTCTTCCCGGGCTTGCCGCGTTAAATGACTTTTCGTGTTTCGCTGCAACTCTACACCGTGCGAGAAGCAATTTCGATTGACTTCCTCGATGGGCTGGCAAGCGTTTCCGAAATCGGATACCACGAAGTAGAATTCGCAGGCTTCGGCGACGCAACCGCCGAGCAAGCAGGGAAGCGGTTAGAAGCATTGGGAATGCGCGCGTCGGGCGCGCACGTGCCTTTTTCGGTGCTCAGCGATCCCCTTTCTATTCTGTCTGATATGCAGGCGATCAGCTGCACCGAAGCGACGCTGCCGTGGGTGCCGGAAGCTTATCGGGCCGACTGGAAAGGAACCGCCGCTCGGCTGGATGAGGCAGCAATAGCGCTGGGAGAGCATGGCATTGCTTTCGGTTACCATAACCACGCGTTCGAATTCGAAAACGGCGGCTACACGAAATTGACACAAGCAGCAAACAAAACGAATTTTCAGCTCGATGTTTTCTGGGCGGAGAAGGCGGGCGAGGATGCAGTTTCGTGGATAGAAAAGTTATCGGGACGTATGCCTTCGATTCACTGCAAAGACCTCGGAATCGACGGTGACGACATCGAAATCGGTGCCGGAGTTCTCGACTGGCGGGCCATTTTGGAAGCGGCTGAAAAAGCGGGCGTTACGACGCTCGTGACCGAAATGGATAACCCGCGGCGGACGCCCATGGAAAGCGCGAAGGCATGCTTAGATGGGATTAAGCTTGCCCTTTAATGCACCGAACGAGCGCGAAACGAACGGATTTACCCACCGGATAAAGTAACAACGTAACATCGCTTTTTCCGGACATCGTAAGTCGTTTGCGAACCTCATCGATATCGATGCCGGCACGCGATTTGATTTCTGCGGCGCTGCCGCCAAGCCCTTTCAGGAAGGACTTGACGCGCTTGGCATCGAAAGATCCCGACTCGAGAACCGAATACCGACGTATCCAGCTACTTTCGGCATCCGAATCGCAAGTTAGGTAGCCGTTTGAATCACCTAGCAAATGCGCGTGCAATCGGTCGCAAAGACCTGGCAAACAGTGAGCCCGTATCGCCGCCGGGTCGGCCTCGAGGATGAAGGCTAACGGTGATTCCAGAGAACTCTCGTAGCCACCAGCCTCGATTTTTTCACCCGTTTCAACTTTTACGGCGGTAACGCCCGCCTCTACTTCCCCGAACCATGCCAGCGCCTCTCGACACTCCCACCCGAAAGACACGAATTCAATGCTCGGTGAAATCTCCCGTAAAACGGAGTCTGCGAGCATCGGGGATAGCTTCATGCAAGCAAGATCAAGTTTTCTCATTCGATCTGCCAGTTGCAGCGGGTTCGGCAAAAAAGAGTTTACGTCCAGTGTCCGCCTTCCGCCCGGCCTACGTGAGGGATCGGCGAACGCGTATTGAAAATCCCAATCGGCGGCGAGGCAATCCGCAACACGAATATCCGCCTGCGGGGCGTTGTGTTTGGCATACGCTGCGGTTACCGGGTCGATCTCGAACCCGGTGACGCTGCCACGATCGGAGAATGCCATCAGGTCGCCCCCGATCCCGCAACATAGATCCGCTACGATTGCGCTTTCCGGAAAGCGGCTAGCGTGATACGCTGCAACCGCTGCATGGCTCGCTTGCTCTAGCCCATCAGCGGTGAATAGCATCGACTTTGCATTCGCAAATTTCTTCTGCGCCCGCTTCCGCAAAGACCACTGATTAAACGCCCAAGAGGCTGCGTCGGCTCCAAGCCGAGTCGCCAATCGTGAGATGTTCGATGCCGTCGGCGGTAAGCCCTCCGCCGCATCTAGCGCAACAAAGTCGATCACTTTTTGCTGCGATTGTATTTCCAACGCCTAATTACGGGCACGAAATAAATACAAATACCGGTTAGGCCCAAACAAAATAATAGAATCGCAACAATTGGCAAGCCGTAAAGCTTAAGCCGTTCGGAGAAGAAACTCATGTCGTGAATGTCTTCCGCGATTTGGTCCACGCGTCTCGCAACATTCAAAATCTCGCCGGTGCGTCCGCATACCTGCACCTCGTGATATCCCCGATGCGTAACGATCTTAAAAACGTTTTTCCCCGGTCGATAATCGATTCTCTCGATATCGTCCCGGGTCTTTAACTCCTCGATGCCGAGCGCAAACGCCGACTCAGCGGCGTGATCCAGCGAGACCACTTGCCTCAGTCCCTCAACCTCAGCACCCTCGTGCGTTGGCGGCTTGACCCACCCAAATGTATCTTTTGTGGCAAGCAAAAATCCGGTAGAGGCAATCACCAAAAGAAAGATGGACGCGGTGATACCGATCCATCTATGCGTCGTGCGCAGGAAGTGAAACACTTACAGAAGCTCCAGCGCGCGTTCGCTCAATCCCAATAATCCGAAAATCCAACTGGATAACAACATCACAACCGTAGAACCGATCAAGATCAACGGAAGCCCACTCGCCATCAATCGGCTGCCTATTGTCGGCACGCGACGTTCGCTAGATCTGAATTTCGCTAACAATTCCTCCGCCGCGAAAATCGCGCTCGCGACGTCTTTATCGCGCGGAGTCCTCGTCGTCACATATTTTTGTGCGAAGTTGCCGATTGGCCTCCAAAGAACAATTGTAATAATGAGCGCTAGGAGAGCTCCCATTTCGTAAAGCGATGACCACATCAATTGCATAAGCCCGTTAAATAGGAGCGCGCCAATCGCCAAATTGGTCCCGCATCGAGGATGCACGCGCGGCATTCTCTTTACGATCTCCGGCTTCAATTCTTCTCCGCGCTCGAGTGCATGCACCACCATGTGCTCCGCTCCGTGAGTCGCAGCAATCGGAGACAGCCTAACCTGCAGGAAGAAGAGCGCCACCGGCAGCAAATTGATCAGAGCTGTCACGACCCATGACGGAGTCCCTTGCGGCAGCGCGTCGTATATCCACGCCGTGATGACCACACCGACAACCAGCATCAAGGTCATCGCCGCCCCGGTCAAAACCAGAGCCGGCGCTTTTACCCCTCCTGACAAGCTTCCATTCGTGAGATACACCCCCAACGGAGTCGCCATCCCGCCGACCATTGGAGGCCGGGGCAACCGCTCCGGATAGTGGTGCAAGTCCAAAACCCGCACAATTCCCAGGTATCTGCCGTCCGGGTCTAACACCACAAGCGCCGGTCGACCGGAGGCTGACAGGACCGACCTTGCTTCTTCACGGGAGGACGATGAATAAAGGCTAGGCGGCGAAACATCTACATAAGCCGCAATAGAGTCGCTGAGAGGCGCGCTCTCCAATAGCGCTGTACGCACTTCGGCCGCCCAAAGGACCCCGAGAAGGATCGATCCATCGACAACGGGAATGAGGTCAGCACCGGATTGCCGAAACAAATCGATCGCCGCCCCCAAGGATGACTCCTGATAAATCGGCGCCGTCGGGCGCACTAGGTCGATAATCCGGTCGTCCGGCCGTGTAAGACCCTCGGCTTGCATAACTATGCGAGTATGGCACTCAGCCATCGGGCTGCCCCTGATCTTTCTGGGCCATCACCATTAATCTGCGTCGTCTTTGCGGGTCGGCGCGTCCATTAAAGCGCGGCCCTACCGAGGGCTCCCCCAGTGCCAGAATCAAGGGGAGAGGTACGCCCGAAACCAGTCCATGTCCAAGCCGTTCGTCCATATCCACAACCACACCGAGTCCAGCCTGCTCGACGGAATGCAGCGTATCGGGCCGATGGTGGATCGGGCGAAAGAACTCGGCCAGCCTGCAATCGCCATCACAGACCACGGCGCGATGTACGGCGCTCTGGAGTTCTATCTTGAGTGCAAAGCGCGAGACGTCAAGCCGATCATTGGTATGGAAGCCTACGTCGCCCCTGAAGGCAGGCTCGTCAAGGCGGGCCGAGAAGAGAAGAGCACCTACCATCTCCTCCTGCTTGCTAAGAATGAAACAGGCTACAAAAATCTTTCAAAACTCAGCACTCTAAGCGCGCTAGAAGGCTTCTATTACAAGCCTCGCATCGACCACGAAGTGTTGCGGGAGCACGCAGAGGGGCTCATCGGAACCACCACCTGTATCGGCAGCGAAATTAACCAGTATTTGTTGCAGGGCGATTATGAGAAAGCGAAACGCACCGCCGAAATGTACAAAGAGATTTTCGGCCACGACTCGTTTTTCGTAGAGTTGCAAGACCACAAACTAAAAGAGCAGGAAATCATGAAAGATGGCCTGCTTCGGATTGCCAAAGAGCTTGATCTTCCCTTGGTGTGCACTAACGACTCGCACTACATGTGTAAAGGCGAGTACGACGCGCACAACGTGCTTATCTGTATCCAGACGAACAAGAAAGTCAGCGATGACCGCATGTTCCAAAACAACGAGTTCTTCCTAAAATCGGAGGAGGAAATGCGCGGCATTTTCGGAGACTTTCCCGAAGCGCTCAGCAACTCGGGACACATCGCCGATATGTGCAACGTGTCACTCGACAGCGGACGAGTGGAGCTGCCCGACCCCGATATTCCTGAAGGCAGCACTCCCAACTCACATATGGTCGAGCTAGCGAAAAAGGGCCTAAAGGACCGATTTTCAAATGTTAATGATGAGCACTGGGAGCGGCTCAATTACGAACTGGATATCATCGGCAAAACCGGGTTCGAAAAATATTTCCTGTTAGTTCGCGAATTCGCGAACTTCACGCGTGACCAAGGAATTTATTTTGGTGTGCGCGGCTCCGCGGCAGGATCACTAGTTAGCTACTGCTTGGGAATTACGGATGTCGATCCGATCGAATATGGATTAACTTTCGAGAGATTCTTGAACCCGGAAAGAATTGCCATGCCCGATATCGACATGGACTTCGAGGACGCTCGCCGCGACGAGGTTATTCGATATGTGCGAAATCGATTCGGAGAGGATCGCGTGGCGCAAATTATCACGTTCGGTACGCTCGGCGCGAAAGCCGCAATTCGAGATGCCGGCCGCGCGCTCGGCAGAAACGTTATCGAGGTTGATCGCCTCTGTAAGATGATCCCGTCCGTCCCGAACATAACCATCAACGATGCGCTTGAAAAAGTGCCTGAGTTCAAGGATGCCTACAACGGCGACGCTGATGCCAAGGCGCTCGTTGATACCGCCAAAAGCATCGAGGGCATCTGCCGAAACGCCGGGGTCCATGCTGCCGGCGTCGTGATCTCGAAAGACCCATTAATCGACGTAGTTCCGCTCACCCGGGGCAATGACGGCCAAACCGTGACCCAGTTCCCGATGGACATGCTCGAGAAGTGCGGGCTTCTCAAGATGGACTTCCTAGGGCTCTCAAACCTCACGGTTCTCGCGCGCGCTGTCGAGAACGTCAAGGCAGCGGGCAAGGGCGAGATCGATATTCTCAAAATCCCGCTTGATGATTCGAAGGCTTACGATATCCTAGCAGCCGGAAACACGGTCGGCGTGTTCCAACTCGAAGGCGGAGGCATGACCCGCAACGTTCAAGCCCTGAAGCCGCAAAGCATCCACGAACTTGCCGCGATGGTTGCGCTGTTCCGGCCTGGCCCGATGGATCACATCGACACTTACATTCAGGGCAAGCACGGCCGCCGGCAGCCGAAGTACATCGACGAACGCATGGAGCCCATCCTGCGCGAGACCTTCGGAGTCATCGTTTACCAAGATCAAGTCCTCCAGATCGTGCGAGCCCTCGCCGGCTTTACGCTCGGTCAAGCCGACGTGCTCCGAAAGGCCATGGGCAAGAAAGACGCCAAAGCCATGGCTGACTCGCAGCACAGTTTTGTCGATGGGGCAATCGCAAACGGCATGGAGAAAAAGGCCGCGGAGCAGGTTTTCGAGCTTCTAAAGCCCTTCGCGGGCTATGCATTCAACAAGGCGCACGCAGTCTGTTACGCGACGCTTGCCTATCAAACCGCCTATCTAAAAGCCAACTACCCGGTCGAGTTCATGGCGGCGCTGCTCGGCGTTTATCGCGGGAAGGAAGACCGCGTTGTCGGCTGTATTGAAGAGTGCCGCCGCATGGGCATCGAGGTTTTGCAGCCCGATGTCAACCGCTCTCGAGAAGACTTCACCATCGAGACCGGCGAAGCGGGTTCGATAATCCGATTCGGCCTCGGCGCGATTAAAGGCATCGGTGAGGCCGCGATTCACGGACTCCTGAAAGCGAGGGAGGCGGGAGACTTCACGCACCTTTACGACTTAGCCGAACGCGCCCGAGAGCAGGGTGGCATCAACAAAGTCGCCCTGGAAGCCCTCGTCAAGGCGGGCGCGCTCGACTCCATCGACCCCAACCGAAAGAAGCTCCAGGCAGTGATTGAGACGGCTGTCGCCTTCGCAGAGCAGGCAAACCGAGACAAAGCGGTCGGTCAAGACTCACTCTTCGGAGGCGATCAAGCTGATCACCCCAAGTTCCCGCATCTCCCCGAAGTGCCTCCCGCGACCCGACGCGAAAACCTCGCTATGGAGAAAGAGGTCACCGGGCTTTACCTCAGCGACCACCCGCTGAAGGGCTATGAAAGAGTCATCGAGCGAACTGCGAGCCACGCAGCGGTTCAAATCGACGAACTACCCGACGGCGCTCACGTCAATCTCGCAGGAGTTGTCGCCGGAATCCGCCAGATAAGAACAAAGTCAAAGAACGAATTGATGGCAACGCTAACTGTCGAAGACATGACCGGTCAAGCTGTCGTCACCGTGTTTCCAACAGCGTTCGCTCAGTACTCCTCGCTAATCGCAAAGGATCGACTCATCGTCGTCAAGGGCCACACACAGCACCGCGATATCGCCGCTGACGGATCCAAACGAGTCGAAGTGATCGCGCGTTCTATCGAGTCCCTAGACGGAACGGAAGCCTCCGACGAAGAAACGGAGTCCCACAGTCACAGTTTCATCGGCACGGTAACCATCCAGGTGCTAAGGGCTTCACACCTGCAGTTGCAGCGAGCAAAGGACCTGATCGAGTCCAACCCCGGTGACTTTGAGCTTGCCCTCGAAGTCGGCTCCAATGGCTCGACAAAACGCTATGAAACCCCTTACAAGGTGAGCGACGGGCCGTGGGTAAAGGAACTTCGCCGTAGCCTTGAAGAAGGGTTTGTTAAGGTGAATCGGCACAAAAGTGCCTTCGCCGGCAAATTGGAACCTGCCTAGCTCAAAGGCTGTAGATTCGGTATATTCTTTGTAACGACCGACCTTATTGTGAGGCGGGCTTGCGTATTGTCGTGAGCCGCACCGGTCTGTGTAGGAGATTCTTAAAGTTGAAGAAGTTTGCCGTAATCGCTCTCTCGATGTTAGCTGCCGCAGCCGCGCTTCCGCAAGCGCTCGGCACCTGGTCCAATATTAACTGGCCGAACGGTTATTACGTCCGTGGCATCCATCTGATCCTTTTCCCAGATAGCCGGATCATGCTTTGGAACAACCAATACAGCTTTGGGCAGCCCGCCCCAGATACCCTGCGCATTGTTATGGCACAGCCCGGCGCGAACTATACGTACGACACATTCGGCGTTGGGACGGGCTCCAACTTCACAACGAACCTTTTCTGTTCGGGACACACGTTCTTAGAGGATGGTCGCCTCTTCATCGCCGGCGGTCACAAATTCGAGAACGGCTATGGCGACGACCGCATCAACGTTTTTGATTACACCAACCCAAACAACACTTGGGTCACCGCCACAAACGTCATGACTCAGTTGCGCTGGTACCCAACAGCGATTCACCTGCCGGATAGGCGCGTGATGGTGCTTACCGGGATTGGCGGTCCTACTCATGTGCCCAGCTACATCCCTGACCTTTGGGTGTTGGATGTGCCCTGGAAGAAGGGTGCCCTACAAGATCATCACTCGGCTCTTCCCGAGTATCAGTCGATAGACGCCTACTACCCCTTCGTATTCATCGACCCGAAAGACGGCAACCTTTTCCTCGCAAATCGAGGCAAGTCGGACGAGGGCCCGAACGGCAATAAGAAGCTTGACCTCGCAACACTGGCTTGGTCTCCATATAACGCTTTGCCGAACCAGAACATGAACGTGCGCCAGCAATACCCGAGCGCTGCCATGGTTCACGGCAAGAACGAGGTCGGTGTGCGCGAATCGATCATTATCATGTCTGGCGGCTCGAGAACCGGCGAACAGACTCCGGCCACCAATTCTGCGCTCTTTACAAATCTTGCAGCTGCGAACCCAGCGTGGACCTCAGCTCAGCCGATGATCCAGTCGCGCCAGTGCCACACACTCGTTGCCCTTCCGAGTGGCGACGTAATTGCCTTCGGCGGAACCGACCGCTTCGGACCGAGCGGTGACCCCTACCTCGCAGAGGCCCAACCGCGAACGGCCCCCGAGCTTTGGAATCCATTCGCCACCGACCGCGCGACCCGTCCGTGGAGGGCGCTCGCCGGTCCCGGCAACATCGTTCCGCGTGGCTATCACTCGACTGCGCTCCTGCTCCCCGATGCTCGAGTCATGACCTCAGGCGGCGAGCCCGAAGGCGCGCCGGCAGGCTCAGGCTTCGAGTTCCAATGGAACACTCAGATTTATTCGCCGCCCTACGGCGGCCGCAACGATTGGGCGACCCGTCGTCCCAACCTCACCACTGTGCCGGCGGTGATTCGCTATGGTGAGACTTTCCAAGTAACGATGTCGCCGAACGGCACAAGCGGACGCCCGATTTCCAAGATGATGCTGGTCGCAGGTGGCGCAGTAACCCACGCCTACAACGAGAAGCAGGAAGTTTACGAATGCGACTTCCAGCACGTCTCCGGCAACACGTATAACGTCACGCCTCCGCCAAGCCCCAAGTTCATCACCCCGGGCCATTACATGCTCTTTGCGGTCGATGACACCGACGAGGAAACCGGTACGCGGATCAAGGGCATCCCGAGTCTTTCAAAGTGGGTTCAGCTCAAGGACTTCGAACAGATTTTCGTCTCGAACGGCCAGCTCCTCGGTGGGGTTGGCATCGGCAGCATCCTTTGGACCAAGGAAGACTCGCTCGTTCTTGGAGACAACAAGTACCTGGCAAACGGCGTGCGCTACGGACCCGGCTTCACCGGCCCGCGAGTCGAGGCAATCTTGATCGGGGACGCGCAAACGCCTGGCCCGACGAAAGTCCGATTGAGAATTCAGGCGAAGTGCACGAGCACCGCGCGGTTGACCGTTTTCTTCAAGAACGTCGACACGCAGGCGTGGGTGCAGATTGGTACCTTCCACGATGTAACCAATGCCGACAAGGACTTCGAGATCGTTACGGACAACGCTAACTTCGTTTCGCCCTCGGGTGAAATCAGCGCGCGCGTTCATTTCCGGGCGATGTCCACGTCGTTCACAACGCCTTCCGTCAGCATCGACCTTGCCGAACTCGGAGTTCGTTAGACCAAATCAACACCGATTAATGCGGTGGCGAAACCTGGTACCGAACTTTAGCCCGTTCGGTAGCGTCCTTAATGCACTCACGGGCAGGTGAGGGACGTGTCGATGGCGAATGGTGTAGCCGTCCGCGGCAGGTATGATTCAACACCCCGCCCGAGCGGCCTCTCAGGAGTAACAACTAAAGCATGGCGATGCCCCGTAAACCTATCGCGCAGTACCTAATTGAGAAGGGCTACGTGACCCAGGCGCATATCGATGAGGCCCAAAAGGTCCTACAGCAGTCCAAGTCGACCGATCTCGGCAAGACACTTGTGGATTTAGGTCACCTCGGCGAGCGCGAGATGCTCGAAGCCAAGGCCCAAGAAGAAGGCTTGAGCTTCGTGGACCTCGACCGCTACATCATCGATGCCAGCGCCATTAACATGGTGCCGGAGCGCATCGTTAAGAACCACACCGTTATTCCGGTGCGCAAAGAAGGCAACGTGCTTTATGTCGCGATGCGCGACCCCAACAATATTCAGGCCATCGACGACGTTCGCATGGTCTCACGCCTCGACGTTAAACCCGTTCGCGCCGTGTCGGATGCCATCGAAGACGCAATCCGAAAGCACTACGGGAGCGGCAACGGCGAAGCCACACAGGGCGGAATGGCCCAGGCAATGGCACAAGCCGCGCCAGCCAGCTCTCGTGGAGACATTAGCCAAGCGATTGCCGAGGCCGGAGCATCCCGAGGCCTCGAAGACGAAGCCGATGCCGCCGCAGCCGCACAGGTTGCCGAGCAGGCACCGATTATCAGGCTCGCGAACGCTCTTGTTCAGCAAGCGATTCAGGACCGCGCCTCCGACGTACACGTCGAGCCGCAGCATCGTGGCGTCCGTGTTCGCTACCGTGTAGACGGCGTTTTGCATGAGGCGATGACGGTTCCCAAGAACCTGCAAGCGCCGCTGATCAGCCGCTACAAGATCATGGCGGACATGAACATCGCCGAAAGGCGTATCCCGCAAGACGGCCGGATCGAGATTCGACAGGGCGGCAAAGATTTTGACCTCCGTGTTAGCGCGATCCCAACGCCGTTCGGCGAAAAGATCGTTATGCGAATTCTTGACAAGTCGAGCATTTTGCTCGGCCTGGAGAAGCTGGGATTCTCGGAAGAAGTTCAATCCCAGATCGAGGAGCTTACTAACCAGCCGAACGGCATGTTCCTCTCCACCGGGCCCACGGGCGCCGGCAAAACGACAACACAGTATTCGGTTATGAACCGCTTGAACAGCATCGAGCGGAACATCATCACCATCGAGGACCCGATCGAGTATCAGCTGAACGGCATCTCGCAGGTTCAGGTGAACCGAAAGGCCGGATTGAGCTTCGCGAACGCGCTCCGGTCGTTCTTGCGGCAAGACCCTGACATCATCATGGTCGGCGAAATGCGAGACCTCGAAACGGCGGAAATCGCCGTCGAAGCCTCGCTGACCGGTCACCTTGTTTTATCCACGCTTCACACGAACGACGCGCCGTCGGCCGTCGCCCGTATGACCGACATGGGCCTTGAGCCGTACCTGATCTCCGCCACGGTGATCGGCGTTCTCGCTCAACGTCTCGGCCGACGCAATTGCGCCGCCTGCGCAGAGCCTTACGAGGTAATGCAGTCGGAACTGCGACGCTTCGGATTTGAAGTAACCGACCCCGAAGCGCCCGTAACGCTTTATCGTGGCAAGGG